>JALSJF010000175.1 GCA_026989505.1 Cyclobacteriaceae bacterium | reverse complement strand
GAGTTCACCATGTAAATGAATGACCCGGGTAGAGCCACCCCGTTCGTGCAGGTTATCTACATTTTGGGTAATAATCGTCACCTCAAAATAGGCCTCCAACTGAGCTAACAGCTTATGTGCCAGGTTAGGCCGGGCCTTGTTGGCGGCCTTTCTGCGTTGGTTATAAAACGCCAGCACCAGTTCAGGGTCGGCCTCCCAGCCTTCGGGCGAGGCCACTTGCATTATGTCATAACCTTCCCATAGGCCATCGGCCCCGCGAAAGGTTGCTAAGCCGCTTTCGGCACTTATACCGGCCCCGGTGAGGACTACAAGGTTCTTTTTAGCAGGCATTTTCTTTTCATTCTGGTACAATAATTGTCATTATCCTATTATATTAATTTGATTTTTTAAAAATAACATAACCAGGAATAAAATGAGAGGGGTAAGTTTGATCATCGTATTGCTTTTCCTTGGGCTGGGGGTGATGGCCCAGGAGAGCAAAGCAGACAGGAAAGCAGAGAAGAAGGCCCGCAAGGAGGCTAAACGGCAAGAAGCCAAAGAGAATACTGCCCGGCTTATCGGGATCGTGGAGAGCCGGCAGTTTGTACTGCAGGCCACCACCTTATATGATAGGTATGGTAATAGCCTGGTACTTAACTCTAACCTTAATTTCGTAGGTTTTGATGGTGAATATTCTACCATTCAATTATCCTTTGCCGGCCTGGTAGGCTGGAACGGTGTTGGCGGGGTAACCATCGATGGCAGGATCACGAAAATGGAGGTGAGAACCAAAGCCGAAGATATAGGGTTTACTATAAATGCGGCCGTACAGAACAAGGGCGGAGGCCTTACCACCATGCTCTTCCGGGTAAACGCTGATGGTAATGCCCGGGTGGACATGAATGGTAATTTCGGGGAGAAATTATCATTTCAGGGGTTTATTGTGCCACTCAACGAAAGTACAATATATAAAGGTACGCCCCGGTACTGAGGTTAACCTTAATTTACAAGTATAAAATACCGGTATTTTTTTACCCTATATATGTTAAAAAAACTAAAAATATTTATTAATAGGGTAAAAAATAACCCATATTCTTGTTGAAATGATATAAAAAAGCATAGCTTTGGGTCAAAATTAACCCTAACCCCTCAAAAAACATGGCATATTTACGATTCAAGGCCTTAGAGCAAGTGCAAAACAGGCCGGAAGTAAGGGTGGAGGCCCCGGCAAAGAAGATCTCCGAATTTTTTGGTGAAAACTCATTTGATCTGGACAAGATGCGTGCTGCCCTTAGTCCGGATGTATATGAAAAAGTAAAGTTCGCCATTGACAACGGTACTAAAATAGGGCCCGATGCAGCCGATGCCGTAGCCTCGGCCGCCAAAGCCTGGGCCATTGAAAAAGGCATTACCCATTATACCCACTGGTTTCAACCCCTTACCGGGGCCACAGCCGAAAAGCACGATTCCTTTTTTGATGCTGCCTCGGGGATTGAAAAATTAAAAGGCAGTACCCTGGTACAGCAGGAGCCGGATGCCTCTTCGTTCCCCAATGGCGGTATCCGTAGCACTTTCGAGGCCCGGGGGTACACCGCCTGGGACCCCAGCTCGCCCATCTTTATCCTTGGCCGTACCTTGTGTATCCCCACGGTGTTTGTGTCGTACACCGGGGAGGCGCTGGACTATAAGGCGCCCTTGCTTAAGGCTGTGGAAGCCGTTGACCGGGCAGCCGTGAAAGTGTGCCAGCTTTTCGACCGCAATGTTACCCGGGTAACGCCTTCGTTGGGCTGTGAGCAGGAATACTTTGTAATCGACAGGGCCCTGCATGATGCCAGGCCCGACCTGGTGATGAGCGGCCGTACCGTATTTGGCCACAATCCGGCCCGCGGCCAGCAGTTGGATGACCACTACTTTGGCGCTATCCCCAACCGCGTTTACGATTTCATGAAAGATTTTGAGATCGAAGCCCTGAAACTCGGCATCCCGGTGAGTACGCGGCATAATGAGGTAGCCCCCGGCCAGTTTGAGGTGGCCCCATTGTTTGAGGAAATCAATAAAGCTACCGACCACAACCAGTTGTTAATGGAGGTAATGAACCGGGTTGCCGTGAAACACCGCCTGAAGGTGCTTTTTCACGAAAAACCCTTTGCCGGCCTCAACGGTAGTGGCAAGCATAATAACTGGTCGTTAATCACCAATACGGGCATTAACCTCTTCCAGCCCAGCAGCAGTGCCCGGGAAAACCTGCAGTTCTTAACGTTCTTTGTTTGTACGATCAAGGCAATATATGAGCATGCCGGCCTGCTCAGGGCCAGTATTGCTTCAGCCGGCAACGACCACCGCCTCGGTGCCAACGAGGCCCCTCCGGCTATTATGTCGGTATTTATTGGCTCGCAACTTACCGAGGTGCTCAACGAGATTGAAACCAATGGTAATGTCAAGGTGGGCAAAGGGGACAATATGTACATGAAACTGGGTATCGACAAGATCCCGGAAATTATCCTGGATAATACCGATCGTAACCGCACATCCCCGTTCGCCTTTACCGGCAATAAATTTGAGTTGCGGGCTGTTGGTTCTGATGAAAATGTTGGCGCCCCGATGACGGTACTTAACCTCATTGTGGCCGATGTGCTGCATGAGTTTCATGCCCTGGTGGAGAAAGAAATGCAGAAAGGCACCGATAAAAAACTGGCCATCGTGAATATACTGCGCAAGTTTATCAAGGAATCGAAGAAAGTCCGTTTTGAAGGGGACGGATATTCCGCAGCCTGGGTGAAAGAAGCTAAAAAGCGCGGCCTGCCCAACATTACCGATACCCCGCGGGCGCTGGATGCCTTCCTGGATAAGAAAACAGTAGCCCTGTATGAGAAATATAATGTGCTGTCGAAGCTTGAACTTGAAGCCCGCAACGAAATAAAGTTGGAAAACTACATCATGAAGGTGCAGATTGAGGCCCGTTCAATGGGTGACCTGGCGCACAACCACATTATCCCTACGGCCATTAAATACCAGAATAAGCTGATTGAAAATGCCAATGGTTTGCAGGCCCTGAAACTGAATAATACACATGTTTTACAAACCATCGCCAGGGTAAGCGAGCACCTGAATGTGGTGATGACCGAGGTGGAGAAAATGATTGCCGAGCGCAAGCGGGTTAATAAAATAACCGACACCCGCAAGCGGGCTATTGCTTATTGCGATGACATCAAGGGGAAATATTTTGATAAAATCCGCTATGCCGTGGACCACCTCGAATTGTTGATTGATGATGAGGACTGGCCCTTGCCCAAGTACCGGGAGATGTTGTTTATAAAATAACACCCAGGCTTAACCCGAAAAATTCATATGAATTTTTCGCCCGCAGGGCCGATGAACTGCAAAATAGTGTAAAACAACATGTTATGCACAAAATACAGGATGAGCCAAAGATTAAGCATGACCCAAATTTGAGGGTAAAATATTTTGCCCTCATCAGGTCCTTAGACTCCGCTGAATCGAAGTCTAAGGACCTGATGTAATCAACTGACAAACAATCGTTTGCAGTTGATTTACATCATTATTCACGATTTTCGTGAATAATCCGGGTTAAGGCTCAATTGGTAAATTATACACCAGCCTCAGGTTGGCTAGTAAGCCGTCTTTTATATCAACATTTTTACGTGTCCGGTTATCGCCAATGTTGATGGCAATTATCCGCAGGCCTATTTTGTCAGCTTCGGCATACTGCTCGTATTGCCGGTCAATGGTGAAGCCTACCCGGCCTTCTATGTGTATATTGCCAATAAGCCGTTGGCGGAGGAATAAAGTAAGGTCAACCCCCGACCGCTCAAGGTAATCGTTGCGGTAGGCCCAATTACCCAGGCGATAGGTGGTTGTCAGGCCAAAATAGCTGAGGCCGGCAACTGTGTTTTCGGCCGCCTGATAATTTATTTTCGTATAGATTGGCAGCAGGCCAACAATACGCCATCTAGGGGCAAACTGCCAGTCTATGTGCACCAGGGGGGTAATTATGGGCCCGAACAGTTCCTGGTTATACAATGCCCCAAAGCGCATCATGAGCTTTTCATGGTAACGCCTTTCAAACAGAACAATACCCCCAAGTTGCCAGTTTTTATGGTTTACATCGGCAAAATCGGTCATGAACCGGGGCACAAGAAGGATTTGCAGGGAGGTGCTGGCCGACAATTTTTTAACCAATCCGGTTTGCAGGATAAAACCGTGCACAAGTATTGGGTTGGCGATGCCTTCGGGCATAGTTTCGTTGTTAAAAACGGTAACCGGGTTGTAAAGCAGATCGTTGTACCAGAGGGTGTTTTCGGTTAAAACAAGGGGTAGTTTAACATTCACCAGGCCGCTGACCTCGGTGGCTTTGCCGGTAAAGGTGTGGTCGTAACGGGCAGGAAAACCATAACGGCCGGATAGGGTAATGACATCAAGGCTTTGTTGCGCGAAAGAAGAGAAAACCAGTAAAACAAGGCTTCCGGCCAGGGGTAATTTCATGCCCTAAAACTAAAGAAAAACAGGCATTAACGATAAGAAATAGGTGATAATCGGTTTACTTTGTCAGCTAATTTTAGCCTATGCTGCTACTTGCTACCGAAGCCGGGGAATTGATACGGTTTGAGCCGTCCACGCATCACCATGAGGTGCTGTTTAAGTCGAGCGTAAAGGATGCGTTTATGGGAATTGCCGGGCACGCAGGCTTTCTCTTCCTGGCCAGCCTCAACAAGCTGTATAAGCTCGATTGCCAGTCGTGGCGGCCGGTGGTTGAAACATCTGCCTACAGCCCGTCACCCGATTTCCATCAAATGCAGGTATATGACAACAGGCTCTATACCACCATTACCAAGCGCAACCAGATTTGGGTGTACGATATGAACTTAAACCTGCTTACAACGCACGTTATTGCTCCACCGTTCCCGGATAAAAAGGTGGCGTATAAGAAAAACTATAACCATATCAACAATATCATCAAGCATGCGGGAAAATTTTACGTGAACCTGAACTGGTTTACTTCCACACCCTACGCCAGGAGTGGGGTAGCGGTGTTAGATGAACAGTTTCGGCTCCTGGAAAAGTTTGCCTTTGGCTGGGAATCACATGACTTTCAATTTATCGGTAACAACCGGGTGGCGTTGGTAGCCAGTTCCAGTAAGCGTAAAAAAATCATGCACCCGTACAAGGCCGGGCTGATGGTAAATAATGAACTGGTATTTGCCCACGACCCTGATTATGCTTTTTGCAAAGGCCTGGCCTATGACGACCGCTATATTTATCTCTGTGGGGGCAGGAAGAAGTCCCGCCTGTTACGCAGGTCGGCCAATGGGGTGATCTATATTCTTGACCGCCACGACTACCATCTGGTCGAAATGTATGAATCGAGCCAGATCAATGCCATTAAAGGTTGTTTGCAGATGGATTAGACAACTATATTGACAATCTTTTGCGGTACAAAAATTATCTTTTTGGGTTTCTTGCCGCCTAACCATTTCTGAATCGTTTCATCGGCCAATACGGCAGCTTGCAGCGCATCAGGCGGCATGGCCAGCGGAAAGGTCATTCTATGGCGCATTTTGCCATTTACCATGACCGGGTAAGCAAAGCTATCTTCCTGCAAATATTCTTCCTTGTATTCCGGGTAGCGGGCAAAGGTTATCGATTCCTTATTGCCCAGTACCTGCCAGAGTTCTTCGGCTATATGCGGGGCAAAGGGCGAAATTATCAGGCATAAATCGGTGAGGATTTCCCGTTTGTTACACTTCAGGGCCGACAGTTCGTTCACACAAATCATAAAACTGCTTACCGAGGTGTTTAACGACAGGTTATCAATGTCTTCTTTGGTCTTTTTAATGGCCCGGTGCAGTGCTTTGTACTCTGCAGGCGTGGGTTGTTCGTCACTGATGGTAATGTTACCCTGGTCATCGTGGTAGAGGCGCCAAAGTTTTTTCAGAAATTTATGCACCCCGTCAATGCCATTGGTATTCCAGGGTTTAAACTGCTCTAAGGGCCCCAAAAACATTTCATACAGCCGCAGGGTATCGGCCCCGTATTGGGCAATCATGTCATCGGGGTTAACTACATTATATTTTGATTTCGACATTTTTTCCACTTCAAACCCGCAGATATAATCGCCACTTCTTTCCGGGATAATAATGGCATCCTGCAGGTCGGGCCGCCAGTTTCTGAAGGCCTCCACATCCAGGATATCGTTGTGCACCAGGTTTACGTCCACATGCAGGGCTGAAATGGCCTTCAGGTCCATTTTTTCAATGGTCAGGTTCATGCCGGGGTGGGTCTGGTTCAGCTTGTCAATTTCATATTCAATAATGCTTTCGGCATACTCCCGGTCTTCAACACTTAGGATATCTTCCAGTGCCTGGTCGCGCAGGCCTTTGGAAACAAAAATTTCGGGCAGATGAACATGCTGGTAATCCGGATGCACATCACTGAAAGTAATCCGCAACGCATAAACAAAATTAGAACGCCCCTGTATCATGCCCTGGTTGACCAGTTTTTTGAAAGGCTCATCTACGGTTACATAGCCCATGTCGTAGAGGAACTTAGTCCAGAAACGGCTGTAAAGCAGGTGGCCGGTGGCATGCTCTGAGCCGCCAATGTATAGATCAACGTTTTGCCAGTATTCCTGGGCTTCTTTACACACAAACTCTTCTTCATTGTGCGGATCCATGTAGCGGAAGAAGTACCAACTGGAGCCCGCCCAGCCGGGCATGGTGCTTAGCTCATAGGCATACTTTCCCTGGTACAGCCAGTTCTTAGCCCGGCCCAGGGGTGGTTCCCCGCTTTCAGTGGGCTTGTAGGCGTCCACTTCCGGCAACTCAAGGGGGAGTTCCTCCGGGGAAAGGGGGGTGGCAATACCCTCCTTATAATAAACCGGGAAAGGCTCGCCCCAGTAACGCTGACGGGCATAAATGGCATCGCGCATTTTGTACTGCACCTTGGCCTTGCCAATACCCATTTCTTCTAATTTTTTAATAGCCGCTGCCGTGGCCTCCTTGTAGTTCATGCCATTGAGGAAACCTGAGTTTATCAGCTTGCCGTCCTTAACCGGCCTGGCTTCTTTACTGATGTCTTCACCGGCAAAAATTGGCGGAATGGGCAGGTTGAAATGCCTGGAGAAATCATAATCGCGCTGGTCACCGGCCGGTACGGCCATTACCGCCCCGGTGCCATAGCCGGCCAGCACATAGTCGGCAACCCATATAGGAAGTTTTTCCCGGGTGAAAGGGTGAAGGGCATAGCTACCGGTAAATACTCCTGAGATGGTTTTCACATTACTCATGCGTTCCCGCTCCGACCGGTTTTTGGCGGTTTCAACATAGGCTTCTACCTCGGCAGCCTTTTCAGGCGTGGTAAGCCTGGCCACCAGTTCACTTTCGGGGGCCAGGGCTACATAGGTTACCCCGAAGATGGTATCAATGCGGGTGGTAAACACACTTATCTTTTCCGCATGGCCTTCTACGTCAAAATAAAATTCAGCCCCTACCGACTTGCCGATCCAGTTGCGTTGCATCTCTTTCATCGGGGCCGGCCAGTCAAGGGTCTCTAACCCTTGCAGCAGGCGCTCGGCATAGGCGGTAATGCGCATCATCCATTGCGGCATAACTTTCCTTTCTACCGGATATCCGCCACGTTCCGAAAACCCATCCTTAACCTCATCATTAGAGAGTACGGTACCTAATTCGGGGCACCAGTTCACCATGGTGTCGGCCAGATAGGCCAGGCGGTATTTGAGCAGAAAGTCGGCCTTGCTTTTCGCATCAAAGGCGTTCCAGTCGTTGGCGCTGATTTCCGGGGTGTCTTCATCGCAGGCAGCATTAATATCCCGATTGCCCCGTTTTTCCAGAAGGCACACCAACTCACTGATGGAGCGGGCCTGTTCCCGGTCGTTATCGTACCACGATTCAAAGAGCTGGATAGTAATCCACTGGGTCCATTTATAGTATTTCGGGTCGCAGGTTTGTACTTCCTTGTCCCAATCAAAGGAGAAGCCGATATTTTGCAATTGTTCTTTGTAGCGGGCTATATTCTGGTAGGTGGTTATGGCCGGGTGTTGACCGGTTTGAATAGCGTATTGTTCTGCCGGCAGGCCAAAGGCATCGAAGCCCATGGGATGCAGCACATTATAGCCCTCAAGGCGCTTGAAGCGCGACACAATATCCGTAGCAATATAGCCCAGCGGGTGGCCTACGTGCAGGCCCGAGCCGGAAGGGTAGGGGAACATGTCGAGGGCATAATACTTGGGTTTGCCGGGGTCTATACCGACCTTGAAAAGCTCCTTTTCAGCCCAATACTGTTGCCATTTTTTTTCAATTTCCGCGAAATTATAAGCTGCCATCTGTATTTCTCCTTAGCCTGATTTAAGGCAGCAAAATTAGCGCTTTCTTGTGTAAACGGAATTGGAATAAATAACTATTTGCCTCTGCTAACCACCCTGGCGCAGGAAGGCGTTGACGATAACGATCTCGTAGCTTAACTTAAACCATTCGGTGTAGTTTTCCGGGTGGGCTTTTACATCGGTGATGATGTCATCGGTGGACATAAACTTCCACTCCATAACTTCCGCAGGGTCGGGGCTGGGGCTGCCGTTGAAAGTGCCGAGATAGACGTGGTCAAGCTCATGTTCAATCAGGCCATTGGCAAACTCGGTGCGGTAGGTAAAATGGTAGATATGTTCCAGCGAGGCGGCAATGCCCATTTCTTCACCCAATCTGCGTACCGCTGCCGCCATGGTGGTTTCATCGGGCCGTGGGTGGCTGCAGCAGGCGTTCGCCCACAGGCCGGCCGAGTGGTATTTGTTGTGGGCCCGCTTTTGCAGGAGAAACTCGCCCTTATCGTTAACGAGGTAAACCGAAAAAGCCCGGTGCAACACCCCCTTTTGGTGGGCCTCCATTTTCTCCATGGTACCAAGGAAATTATCATCGTTATCCACTACTATTACCTCTTCCATCATCAGCCGGTAAAGAAATCGAAAATATTGCCCAGGGTGCTGCTGTCGGCACGGTAAATCTCTGTGTAGGTGCACCGGTCGCAGGTCACCGTGGTAAATTTTTTGTTCTGCACATCAAAAATTTTGGCCAGAAAGCCTCCGGTGGCGCGAAATTCATCGGTGGTATAGGTACGGTTGCCGCATTTAGGGCACTTGTAATTGCGATGCTCCATGGGTTGAAAACTGTATGTTGTAAACTGTAAAAAAAATCATTTAAGCTGACTAATCACTATTTTCGGCTGGCTTTTTTTTGCGTTTGGCCTTGCGTAAAGCCTGGTCGATAATCCATTCGATCTGGCCGTTGGTGCTACGGAAATCATCGGCCGCCCATTTTTCAACGGCCGCCAGCATTTCGGGTGACAGGCGGAGGGCAAAAGGTTTTTTCTTGGCCAAGGTGCTAAATTTTAGTGTTAAAACGCTGCCACTCCCGGCTAAAGGCTGCTGCCACGGCTTGTGGGTTTTGGGTGCTAATAGCAATTTTCTTGCCGCTGTGTGGTTGTATGACCAGGGCATGTTGACCATTGAGAATGTACGCCCGGCTCTGCCGGGTAATCCGCCAGCCGTAGCCCCCGTAGCCGGTGATGGGTTTTACCTGCCAATCCTTAATATCGCTGAAGTGGATTGCCTTTTCCCGCATAACCGGCCCTAACCGGTAAAACACGGTTTTATCCTTGAGGGTAAGCGTTAGTTCCGTATGCAAAGCTATGCCTATCGGGGCCAGGCTGACAACCAGCGTGCTTAGCGTGGTTAGCAATAAGGCGGTATCCCCCATTGGCTTGTTACCCCAGGGTTCCCCAAGCAGTAATTGCTGATAGCAACCATAGATAAAAATAGCATTTACCGGTACAAAGGATATCCCGATAAGGGCCCACATCCATGGGTTTCTGAACTGTGGTTTTTCCTGGTAAAAGACGGCCATAGGTGTTGGTTACTTGGTTACTGATAAAGGGTGCCGGTGTTGACCACAGGGGTTACATCCTTATCGGCACATAATACAACCATTAAATTACTCACCATGGTAGCTTTACGTTCTTCATCCAGGGTGATGATCTGTTTTTCCGAAAGCTGCTCCAGCGCCATCTCCACCATGCCAACAGCACCTTCAACAATCTTTTGCCGAGCCGAGACAATGGCGGCCGCCTGTTGCCTGCGCAGCATGGCGCTGGCTATTTCCGAAGCGTAGGCCAGGTAGCCGATACGGGCTTCGATAACTTCTATACCGGCAATCTCCAGCCGGTTGCGTAACTCTTCTTCCAAGGTATGGTTAACCTCTTTCAGCCCTGAGCGCAGGGTGATTTCAGCTTCGGTGTCCTCAAAATTATCATAGGGGTACATGCCGGCCAGTTTACGCACGGCAGCATCGCTTTGAATACGCACGAAGTTCTCATAATTATCCACCTCAAAAGCCGCTTTAAACGTGTTGTCAACCCGCCAGACAAGAATAACGCCAATCTGGATGGGGTTACCTACCTTGTCGTTGACCTTGACCCGCTCACTATCAAAATTACGTGCCCGCAGTGAGATGGATGTTTTGGTGTAGAAAGGGTTAACCCAATAAAAGCCATTGGTTTTTACGGTGCCTTTATACTTACCAAAAAGGACCAGCACCCGGGAACCATTGGGGTTAACGAAGAAAAACCCCGGCATCAGCAAAACCGCCAGAACAATTACCAGGGCAAACAGGGGTAACTTAATTGCAATCAGGCCGAAAAGCCCAAGGGTCAGCAGCACAAATACCACGAAAAGCATCAGGTAGCCGGAAATCGGGGTGATTGATTTTTCTTTATTCATAATGATATTAATATGATATCACATTTACTAACGAAGAAAACACCCTGGGGTTACGGGAGGGCAGGGGGAATTATTTCAGTGGGTAGAAAAAAACCAGAGGGCATAGACCAGGATAACGATGGTAATAACCACGTAGAAGGCAAGGTCAACCTTGAAATAATCTTTATACTTAGAATAAAAGTCTTTTATCTTTCGCACAGCCCTAAAGATAAACTATATTTATCGCCAGTTGCAAGCCCAATGATCCAAGCATGGCGAAATTAGTCAGGAAATCGGCCAAATTTGGTACCGCACCGGTATTTTTTACGGCCATTTCAACCATTTTAGGAGCTATTATGTTCCTGCGGTTTGGCTATGCCGTGGGCAATACGGGGTTTCTGGGCACTTTATTGATTATTTTATTTGCCCACATGGTCACTATCCCTACGGGATTGGCCATTGCCGAGATTGCCACCAACCAGCGCGTACGGGGTGGTGGTGAATATTACATCATCTCACGATCGTTTGGTATTAATGTGGGGGCGGCCATTGGCATTGCCCTATTTCTTTCGCAAGCTATCAGTGTGGCCTTTTATCTGATTGCCTTTGCCGAGGCCTTTGACCCGGTGCTGAACTGGCTGAACGCTACCTACGGCCTGCACCTCACCGACCTGCGCATCGTCAGCCTGCCGGCTATGGCCCTGCTAGCGTTATTGCTGTTGCTCAGGGGCGCCAACCTTGGCATGAATGCCCTCTATGTGGTGGTCGCGGTTTTGGGGGTTTCCCTGATTAGTTTTTTTATGGGCTCGCCAACCGAGGCAATGGCCGGGGCCGTTTTTCATTTAACCGCCCGGGTGGATAACCACGATGAGTTTTTTAAAGTTTTTGCCATCGTTTTCCCGGCTTTTACCGGTATGACGGCCGGAGTGGGGCTCTCGGGCGACCTGAAGGACCCCAAGCGCTCGATACCCATTGGCACCCTGGCGGCTACCTTGTCGGGCATGGTAGTCTATGTATTTATAGCGTACAAGCTGGCCAGTTCGGCTACCCCGGCAGAGTTGAACAGTATTCCCCTGATTATGGCCAAAATATCGGTTTGGGGCCCTATTATCCCCATTGGCCTGGCAGCCGCCACTATTTCCTCGGCCATTGGCAGCATTTTGGTGGCCCCGCGTACCTTGCAGGCCCTGGCCAGCGACCGGGTGCTGCCTTCGGCCAGCCTGACGCGCTGGTTGTCGGCCGGTAAAGGCGAGACGAACGAGCCGTTCAACGCTACCTTGGTTACCAGCGGTATTGCCTTTGTTATTATTGCCCTCGGTAATGTTAACTCGGTGGCGCAAATCATATCGATGTTCTTTATGGTTACCTACGGGGCCATCTGCCTGATCTCCTTTTTACAGCATTTTGCCGCGGATCCGGCCTATCGTCCCGATTTCAAGTCGCGCTGGTACATTTCGCTGATCGGGTTCCTGCTCACCCTCTACCTGATGTTTAAGATGGAGCCCTTGTTTGCTTTCCTGTCGTTGGTGTTTATGACCCTCATCTATTATTCGATTACCACTACCCGTACCGACAAAGAGGGGTTATCCAAAATTTTTCAGGGCGTTATCTTCCAGATCAGCCGTAAGTTGCAGATATTCTTACAGAAGGCGGAAAAAGACAGTGATAACTGGCGCCCTTCATTTATCTGTATCTCCCGCGACTTCTTTAAACGCCCGGCTGCCTTTGACCTGCTGGCCTGGATAGCGCACCGCTCGGGCTTTGGCACCTTTATCCACCTGATTGATGGCTATTTATCCAAAGAGACCAACCGTAAAGCCCATGAGGAGCTTAACCGTATTATTAAAATTGCCGGGGTAAGTAAAAGCAATGTTTTTATTGATACCATGATCTCGCCCTCGTTTACCAGTGCCGTGGCCCAGGCCATTCAGTTGCCGAGTGTCTCGGGCAAGGATGTTAACGCCATGCTGTTTGAGTTCTCCCGCGAGCATGATGAGCACTTAGATGAAATTATCGACAATGTATCCTTAATTAAAGCCATTGAATACGACTTGTGTATCCTGGGTTCTACCGAACGGGGCTTTGGTGTGCGTTCCAGTATTCACATCTGGGTTACCCCGGGCGATCTGACCAATGCCAGCCTGATGATTTTGCTGGGCTATGTCATTATGGGCCACCCTGATTGGCACAATGCCGATATTAAGATTACGGCTGTTTTTCCCGAAAGTGAAATAGAAGACTATCAGCAACGATTGAAATCCATGATCAAGGAAGGCCGGTTGCCCATATCCGCCCATAACATTGAATTACTTGAACAAAAGCCCGAAGTGAGTGTAAAAGAGATTATCAACCAACGGTCGCAGGACGATGACCTGATCATGATAGGCCTGCGCTATGAAAAGCTGAAGCAGCAAGGCAAGGAAGTTTTTAAAGGCTATGACGATATTGGCAATATTCTTTTTGTGAATGCGGCCAAAGAACAAAAACTGGACAATGATGAAGACTAAATTTACTGTTCGTTTACCCAAAATATTCATATGAATTTTGATGAACTGAAAAAATAGTAAACCAACATGTTATATACAAAATACAGCATAACCCAAAGACTAAGCATGGCCCAAATTTGAGGGTAAAACATTTTGCCCTCATCAGGTCCTTAGACTCCGCTGAATTGTAACCTAAGGGCCTGATGCAATTAACTGACAAACAGTCGTTTGGCGGTTGATTGCATCATTGTTCACAACTTTTGTGAATAATCCGGGTTAATAACCTTTGCCGTTCCTTTGCGCACCTTGATATTCAGTACCTGCACAAACAGCGAGAAGAAAACAGCAAAATAGATATAGCCTTTGGGGATATGGTAATGCACAGCATCGAGTAATAGCATAAAGCCAATCAGGATCAAAAACGACAGGGCCAGCACCTCCAGTGAAGGGTGTTTTTTTATTACTGCGGCAATTTTATTGGCGAAGGTCATCATGATAACCATGGAAATAACCACTGCCGTAACCATCAGCACCAGCTCTTCGGTCAGGCCTACTGCGGTCAGGATAGAATCGAAAGAAAAGATGAGGTCCAGCATGATAATCTGCATGATGGTATAATAAAAGGAGTGGGCAGCCATCTTTTTTATCCCATCATCAGGGCCTTCTAACTTGTGGTTGATCTCAGAGGTGCTTTTGGCAATCAGGAACAGGCCACCGATGGCCAGGATGAGGTCGCGCCAGCTAAACGCAAAGTCGCCCAGGGTGAACAACGGGGTGGTAAGGTGGATCATATAGGAGATGCCAAAGAGCAGGGCTACCCTGAAAACCAGGGCCAGGGCAAGGCCGGTAATACGCCCTTTTGCCTGCTGGTTTACGGGCAATTTATTGGTAACAATCGAGATAAAAATAATGTTATCAACGCCCAGCACAATTTCTAACAGGGTAAGGGTAAGCAGGGCCAGCCAGGATTCGGGGTGCAGAAAAACTTCCATCTTTCAAAGAAAAGGAAATATCTGTTCAACGCTAAGGTTGGTGCTCAATATTTCGTGCCTGTTAACCCGAAAATTTCTGGTGAATTTTGCCGGCTTAGCCAGTAAGTTGTTCAAGGCTAATTGTGTTTTCCTGGTGTTTGGTTGCCTGTTTACTATGCAGGTTTTGGGTAGGTGAGGTCTTCAGGCAATTTTTAGATTAGCCTATTGTTATAACTTTGGCCGGGATTTTGCCGTATTATTGTAAAAAAACCGTGTGATGATGAAACCTATCTTGCTAACGCTGGCCGTCCTGGG
>JALSJF010000174.1 GCA_026989505.1 Cyclobacteriaceae bacterium | reverse complement strand
ATGGTGGCAATCACCACTCTGCCATCCGGTTTTAATACCCGGTAAAATTCTGCCAGCACCTTGTTTATCCCCTCAACGGGCAGCAGGTCGAGCATAAAGTTGTTTACCACCAGATCGAACGAGCCCTCAGTATAAGGCAGTTGGTAGGCATTGCCGGCAATAAGGCGATAATGGCTAACAGGGAGCCCGGACAATCGTTTTTGTGCCCGGGCCAACATTTTTGGCGCTAGCTCTACACCCTCATTTTTTCCGTGGGGGTTTAGGTTAACTATTTTTTTAAATAGCATTCCGGTGCCTACGGCCACTTCCAGAATATGTTCCCCGTCACGTATGCCGGCATATTCAAGCACTTTACGTGAAGCTTTGGTTTCGGTTAGCAATGCCCAATAGTCATAAAACCAGGCAACTTTGGCGTAGCTGTCGATTATTTTGGCTAACTTGAATTCCCTGGATAAAACCTCTTCTTTCATGTTACGCATTAATTTGCCTTGCCGGGCCATTCTGCCCCGAAGAAGCGCCTGATATGGGCGCTGTCATGCTCTTTTATTGCCCTGCGCGGTTCTGATTTGCCCAGCAGGGCTTTCCGGATTGGCTTTCTGAACAACCGGGTCAAAAATTTGATGTACCAGGGGATGGCCGCAGCCTGCATCCGGTAGAGGTCGGCCGTGGTTTGTTGACGGAAACGCAGGATGGCCTCCAACGCATCACCATCGGCATAATAGGCACAGTGAAAATTTCGCGTAGCGAAACTGTTTTCCGGGAAGTCCGGCTCCCCCAAACCACTGTTGAGGAACGACTGGCGGAGGAAATCACGGTAGATAACCCGGCATTCACGGCCCCCGCTAAGGTTAAATACCTGGCCTTTGAGCGCAGCCACATGCTCTACGGCTTTGGCGAAAGCCCTGCCGGCATCCTCCGGGGTAATAAACTCGATGGGTGTGGCCAGCGGCATATGAAAAATAAGCTTGGATATCTTATGGTTATTGGCCCCGAAAACGGCCGTAATCCTGAAAATGGCATAATCGAGGCCCGATTCGCGCACCAACCTTTCGGCAGCAATTTTGGTTTTGGCGTATTCATCGCCCAAACTGGGGGTAAGCGGGTCGCCTGCTTTGATATACGGGTTTTGTAACCGGTCGCCATACACCGCAATGCTGGAGCCGTAAATAACAAATGCTTTGGGTGAATGTTCCTGCAGACAGGCCAGCAGGTTTTGGGTACCGAGGGTATTAACCCGGGCCGCCAGTTCCGGTTCATCATCGGCCAGGGGTGGGATAATAGCCGCAAGGTGAATGACTACATCCTGGTCTTTACACGCCCCGGCCAGCTCCTCCTTGTGGCTGATATCCCCGAAAATAACCCGTAAACTTTTCCCGTAAGGCTTAAATGCCCGTTTGGCCCGTTTGGTTTTCAGGTCGAATACGGTAACCGTGTGCCTGCCGCGCACCATAAGTTGTGCCAGCGTGGCGGTACCCACAGCCCCCGATGCCCCGGTTAATAATATCTTCATGTGCAGCGAATAAAATCTTCAGCATAAAATTACGGCTAATCTGTCACCATTCATCACTAACTCCTTTGTATCATCTGTGGATATGCTATTTTAGCGGCTTTATAATCAATTACATAAATAACCGATGAAACGATCTTACATCTTCCTTGCCTTACTGTTCTGGATTTTTGCCGGAACCCTTGCCATAGCGCAAAAACTATCCCCTACCGAAAAGAAAATCATCGCCAATGTTTCCCGGAACCATGCCGAAGCCCTGCAGTTCCTGGAGAAAGTGGTGAACATCAACAGCGGGACGATGAATATTGCCGGGGTTAAAGCCGTAGGGGCAGAGTTTGATGCCGCTTTTGCAGCCATCGGGTTTACCACCCGCTGGGTTGATATGCCAAAAGAAATGGCGCGTGCCGGCCATTTGTTTGCCGAAAGGAAGGGCAGCAAAGGGAAAAGGTTATTATTGATCGGCCATTTGGATACCGTTTTTGAGGAAGACAGCCCGTTTCAGACCTATGAAAACCAGGATACCATTGCCCTGGGGCCCGGGGCCGAAGACATGAAGGGGGGTGATGTAATTATGCTCTATGCCCTGAAGGCCTTGTACGAAGCCGGGGCGCTGGACGGTACGCAGATTATTGTAGCCTTGCATGGCGATGAGGA
>JALSJF010000173.1 GCA_026989505.1 Cyclobacteriaceae bacterium | reverse complement strand
GGTGTCTTTTCTACTCCGGTAACCGCCCAGGATACACCCGTCCGGCAACTAAGTATGAACGAAGCCGTAACCATTGCCCTGGCCAACAATCCGCAGATTAAAGCCGCCACCCTGGGGGTAACCCGGGAGGAAAAGCTGAAAAAATCGGTGGTTGACCTCGGCAACACCGCCATAGGCTATACCCAGGGAGAAATTAACACCCCCGGCTTTAGTGATAACAGCTTTGAAATATCACAAAGCTTTAAGTTTCCCACCGTTTACGGCACCCGCAGCAAGGTACAGGAGGCGAAAATAGCCCTGAGTCAGCAACTGGTGGTGGTGAGTAAAAATGACCTGGTCCGACAGGTGAAAATTGCTTACACCCAATTGGCCTGGGCCTATAGCCAATTGGCCTTATATAATCAACTCGATAGTATTTATACCCGGTTCGTCAAGGCTGCCGAACTGCGCTACAGCACCGGGGAAACCAACCGGCTGGCCAAAATTGCCGCGGAAGGCAAACACCAGGAAGTGCTGCTATTGAAACAACAAACCGAAGCCGATGTGGAAATTTATAAACTGCGCCTGCAAAATGTCATGAACTATGACACGGCCGTGCAGATTGTGCAGAAAGACCTGCGGGAAATAACCATCCGGCTTAATGTTGACACAGCCCGCACGGGGCAAAACCCGTTGCTGAATTTTTTCCGGCAGCGTATCAATGTAGCCCAACGGCAATATAAATTACAGAAAGCGGAATTTGTGCCGGAGTTTTCGGCCGGCTTCTTCAGCCAGAAGATTGAAGGCGTCAGCGGGGCCACCGGCTTCTCGGTAGGTATTGGCATTCCCCTGGCCTTCTGGGCCAACAGCGGCCGCAGCCAGGCAGCCGAAGTGGAGATAGCCATTGCCAGTGCCGAGTACGACAGCTATAACCTGCAACTGCACACCCGCTTCGATAACCTGATCCAGGAGTTTACCAAATACCAGGCCCAGCTTGCATATTATCAAAGCAAGGGGCTGGAACTGGCCGATGAACTGGTAAATTTTGCCGGCAAAGCCTACGCGGCCGGGGAGATAGAGTATGTAGAGTACATCCGTAACCTCGATCAGGCCAACAACATACGCAACCAGTACTTAGAAACACTACGACTGTACAAGCAAACAAAAATTGAAATTAACTATTTAACGGGATCACTATAATGAAAAGACAAAATATAATCTACCAACAAATGAAAAATCTACTGTTATCAGCCGCCCTGCTCATAGCCGGCTTATTTACCGGTGGCTGCGGTACCGCTACGGAACCCCCGGCTGCCGAAAACCATGCCGGAGAACAAAATACCCATGAGGAAGGCAAAGAGGGGGAAGTATCAATAACCACCGAACAGGCCAAAGTGCTGGGGTTGACCACCGGTAAGGTAAAACAAAAAAGCCTGGGAAATAACATCAAGGTCAATGGCTTCCTCGACCTCTACCCCCAGGACCAGGCCAGGGTAAACGCCTTTATTGGTGGCAACATCAGCAAAATTTATGTGGTGGAAGGTGATAAGGTAAAGAAAGGCCAGATATTGGCCCGGCTGGAACACCCCGATTACATTCAGATGCAGCAGGAGCTACAACAAAGTGTGAATGACCTGGACTACCTGAAAACAGAATATGAGCGCAAAGAGAAACTCTACAAAGAGGACATTTCTTCCGGCCGTGAGTACCAAAAAGCGCGATCGGAATATTTTGCCACCTTGTCGAAAATTAATGGCCTCAAAGCCAAACTCAGGCTGCTTAACCTGAATGTTAAAAAAGTGGTAGCGGGGGAACTCTTTCCCACCGTACCGGTAATATCGCCCATAGATGGCTATATTGGTGAAATATATGTAAGTATTGGCGATTATGCCGACCCCGGGGTGAACATGTTTTATATTACCAACAACGCCAAAACCCATGTGGATTTCAGGGTGTATGAAAAAGACATCTATAAGATAAAAATTGGCCAGAAAGCCTATTTTACCATTGCCAACAGGCCCGGGGAACTTATCGAGGCCCACATCCAAACCATCGGCCGTACCTTTGAGGATGACCCCAAGGCTATCCATGTACATGCCAACATCGACAGCAAAGTGACCACTAACCTGTTGCCCGGCCTGTATGTTGAAGGCCGGATTATTGAAAATGAAAGGGTAACCGATGTGCTGCCGGAAGAAGCCATCGTTAAAGAAGGCAACCGCTCTTTTGTGTT
>JALSJF010000172.1 GCA_026989505.1 Cyclobacteriaceae bacterium | reverse complement strand
CGGGGTAAAAATAGGGCTGAAGGACTCGATGTAGAGGAGCCTGTTTTCTACCTTATCGAAGTCGATTTGATACACAGTACCCCGTGGGATAATCAGGTAATCGCCATACCTAAAGTCTATTCTGCCGAAGGCCGTACGCAGGGTACCGCTGCCCTGGTGGACAAAAATCATTTCATCGGCATCGGCATTTTTAAAGAAATAGCCAGTGGAGAATCTGGTGGGTGCGGCCAGGCCGATGTGCAGGTCGTTATTAACGAACAAGGTAGTGCGGCTGGTTAGGTAGTCATCGGCCGGCCGGATATCGAAGCCCTTAAAGCTGAGGGCTTTGAGGTTATGCTCAAGGGCAATCTCGGGGGCTGCCGGCCGGGCTTCGTCCATAGCGGCAACCTGGGTAGGCGGGTGCACATGGTAGAGGATAGAGGCCATACCGGAAAACCCGGCAGTGCCAAACACTTCCTCCTGGTAGAGGCCCCCTTTGCCGTTTTCGAAGACGGTATGTCGTTTGCCGGGGATAAGTCCTTGTTTTTGGTAAAAGGGCATTGTTCTATAGGGTTTAGTTGCTCAAGTTACTGTTTTCTGTATTCATTCTCAAGTTTTGTGCTCATACTAACTGCCCGATGGCCAGTTCCAGGGCCTTACCGGTGAGGCCGGTTTTGGCATGGTTAACCTCATGTACCCGGGCCAGCGCCTGACGGATGGTGGCCGAGGTATCGGCAAAAATTGCTTCATCGCTCAGTTCCACATCCTTTTGCATGAGGTAGGCAAACACCCGGGCCATGCCGCAGTTGGCAATAAAATCGGGGATGACCGATACCGTTTCATCGGCAAAGCGCAGGGTAGGGCCAAAGAAAATTTCCTCATCGTCAAAAGGCACATTGGCGCCACTGGCAATCACCTCCAGGCCATTGGCCAGCAGGGTTTCTACGTGGTTTTTGCTTACCAGGCGCGAGCCGGCTGCCGGGATAAATATTTGGGCCCCGGTATGCCAGATGCTGGCATGGGCTTCGGCAAACGAGACCATATTGGCCGCCCGCAGTTTGTGCCCATCGCGGTTAAGCATCAGTTCTCTTACCTCTTCCAGGCCAAAGCCCATGGGGTTGATCACCCCACCGTGGCCGTCCATAATGGCCACAATTTTCACCCCGGCCCTGGCGAGGTAAAAGCCGGCTGCGGCCCCCACATTGCCCCAGCCCTGAATAATGGCCCTTTTGTTGCTGATATCGCCACCCCAAATACTATAGTAGTGAATAAGCGACATGGCCACCCCGTAGCCGGTGATCATATCGGCCATGGTGTATTTTTTGCCGACCACAGGCGTGAAGTTGATATCTTCGATAATTTTAGCTACCCCTGCCCGCAACTGGCCGATGGTTTTTATTTTCTGGTTGTCGGAGGAGCCAAAATGGCCGTTGACAATGCCTTCCTGCGGGTGCCAGAGGCCGTACTCTTCGGTATAGGGGATTACCTCGGAGATTTCATCCACATGCATATCGCCTCCGGTACCGTAGTAATTTTTCAGCAGGGGGATGACCGCTTTGTACCAGCGTTTGAGTACTTCGCCCTTGCGCGGGTCTGTGGGGTCGAAGTTGATGCCGCTCTTGGCCCCGCCAATTTGCGGCCCCGAGATGGTAAATTTCACCTCCATGGTTTTGGCCAGCGCTTCTACCTCGCGTTTGTTAAGCCCCTGGCGCATACGGGTACCGCCACCGGCCGCCCCTCCGCGCAAGGAGTTAATCACTACCCAGCCTTCGGCTTCGGTTTCGGTATCCTGCCACGCAAAGACAATCTCCGGGGGCTTCTCCTCGAATTTTTTCAGTAAAGTAAGTATTTCCATAGTATAGCTTTACAAACTTAGCAAAATGGCAAGGCTTGCAGTTGAAACATCTTTTTAATTCTTAAAAAACAGAATAAAAAGCCAAGTAATTTATATAAAGCAGATAAATAGGCTGTTATCTTGTTAAATTTGCCCCTGAATAAGAAAAAATTTATGGAAGAACTGGATACGATTGACCGGAAAATACTGACCATCCTGCAAACCGATGGCAAAATTACCATCGCGGCCCTGGCGGCAGAACTGGGGCTGACGACCACTCCGGTATATGAACGGGTGAAGAAACTGGAGCAGGCCGGTATTATCAGGAAGTATGTTGCCTTGCTTGACCAGAAAAAAATTGATAAGAACCTGATTGTTTTTATTTCCATTTCGCTGAAAAATCAT
>JALSJF010000171.1 GCA_026989505.1 Cyclobacteriaceae bacterium | reverse complement strand
TGTTAGCCATGCAGGCCTCTTTTTTTGTTATTATTTTGCTCTTGTTATTGATTGACCCTTCAATTGCCCTGGCGGTTTTGGCGGCAAAGTTTGTTTTGCGCTATATTTTTGTCAGTCTGGTAGTTTATAAGTTGAATAACCGGGTAAATATTATTGGTAGCCTTATCTTTGAACTTTATGCAGCCCTCTTTTCGTTGGTATCGTTAGTATATTATTTTATACCGCTGCCAATTGAATGGAAGGGCAGAAAATATACGTAAATGGTGACAGTGAAATTATTCGGTATTGCCAAAGAAATAGTAGGGGGCAGCACGCTCACCCTCGACAGCCCCGTGGCCAATGTGGAGGAGTTGCTGCATTATTTGCGCGAGCGCTATCCCGAATTCGCCAAGCTTACCTCATTATTAATAGCCGTTAATGATGAGTACGCCCGGCCGGCTACGGTTATTCATGATACGGACGAGATAGCGGTTATTCCACCGGTAAGCGGAGGCTGATGGCAAAGCCCCTGGTACATATCACCGCGGAGCCGATAATCCCGCAGGAAGTAATTGATCTGGTAAGGGCCGATGCAGCCGGGGCCCTTAATGTATTTATCGGCACGGTAAGGAACAGCACCCAAAATAAGGCGGTGGTTAAGCTGGTGTTTGAGGCGTATGAGCGTATGGCCATTAAAGAAATGCAAAAAATTATCGACCGGGCCAGAGAACGCTGGCCGGTAACTGCCATGGCTATCCACCATAGGGTAGGGGAATTGGGGATAGGCGACTTGCCGGTGGTTATAGCTGTTTCTACCCCACACCGCCAGCAGGGCTTTGCAGCCTGCCAGTATGCTATCGATACCCTGAAGGAAACCGTGCCGATCTGGAAAAAAGAAATTTTTGCCGATGGCGAACAGTGGGTATCGGCACACCCGTAAGCTATGTTAGCCTGCAACCATGCGCATGAAGAAAATGCCCGCAATAAATTTATGGGCGGCACTGATTTTATTATTTACAGCTTCTTGTTATAAAGAAGCCGCTGGCCCGGCAGTAGTCGAAAAAAAAGAATTTATCAGCTCTTTTGAAACCGTGGATGATTTTAGCGGATTTTATAGTATCCCGCAGGGGCATCCGGGCACTACTTTTTGGGACACTATGGTTTGGCAGAATGGGAGCCTGGTTTCTCACGCCTCGCTGCAAAACCTCGACAATAAGCTATCGCAAGCACATTTTGGCCTGTATGCCCCGCCTCAGTTGGAAAGTGGCCTGGTTTACAACGATGATTTGCGCATTATAGAAGTTGACGGGGAGTAGAATATTATGGCCATCCGGTCTTTGGGCAAGTTTCGGGCTTCCGGGAAATTTTTGTTTCGTTTCTCAACAACACGAGTTGCCTTTGGTGACGATGAATTCAGCCAGGATCTTTTTAACCGCTTTAAGTTTCTCAAGGGGTAGGTAATGGCCCTGGTTGGCAAATACCACCGCTTTTCCTTGCGGGATTAAGGCGGCTGTTTCCTCAAAAAGCTCCTTGCTGAAAAACGGGTCGTCAGTGCCCCCGATAACCAGGGTTGGCGCTTGAATTTGTGCCAGGTACTTTTTGTTGCCATCACCTGTTTTTAAGATCTGGCGGTAGGCATTGATAAAAGTGGTGGCCGGGTTGGCCCCTGTGGCCAAGGTTTTACGCTTAGCCCAGGTAAGGAAGGAATATAATATCCGTAATAATGTGTTGTTTATCAGGGAGTTGAATTTTATGGCTGCCTGATAATGGCCTTCCTTTTCAATTAGGTGCATAAATTTTCGCATCAGGGTTGTACCGGCTGCCGAGGGCTGATAGGCTGACACCAGCAGCACCAATTTCTGCACAAGCTCCGGGTACATGGCGGCAAAGGGGAGGGCAATAAAGCCACCGTAAGAAATGCCGATCAGGATACCTGGCCGGTAGTTGGCCTTAATAAAAGTGGCAAATGCTGTTGCTATCTGTTCCTGGGTATGTGCAGCCGGCAGGTTGGGGTCATAGCCGAGTACACACAGTGAGCAGTTGGCCGGCAAGATCATCTTATAGATTTTGATGACCTCATCCACCCGCAGGGTTATGTTTTTTAGCAATTCCCGGGAAGGTTCGAAGATAATCAGGGCCGGCTCACCCGCATCTTTAATCAGGTAGGGGATTTTATCTTCATAAATTCCCCACACATATCCTTGTTTGCTACCAGCCATGGCTTTTGTATCAAAGGTTTTTACAGTTACTCCACAAGCCCGGTACGGGCAGTCCAACGGCATGATAAAAAAAATGTTGCCGAAAAGGGTTGCTACTGCCCATGAACAGGCCACCCCGTGGTAGCCCCACACCTACAACTTTTCCCCACGGTGATCTTACGGCAGTGCCGGCAGCGGCCCGTGCCTTCGGCTTACCGGCCAGCGCTGGCGCAACCGGTAACTTTGCCTTCATAGAATGCTGTTTTACAGTATTTTGCAGTACATCAAAATTCATGTGAAATTTCCGGGTTTAAGGTACACAATGATACTAAATAGCCGGGATACGGCAAATAAAAGTTTTTTCCTGCCGGAACCGGGTGGTTTTCAGGGGCCGGGCTAAGGTTAACCCATATTGCTTCTCTGTCTGTTATGGCATACAGGGATACGCTGGCTGCCTGTGTTCGTATGATGCATATTTTTAAAGTCACATAGCTTACTTTACAACCAATTGCCATTTACCTTTGCCGGATAACACAGCAGGCATGGGCTTCGAAGAAATTAAAGCACAAATCAGGGCTTACCGGCAGCAGGGGAAAAGATATTTTACCACCTCATCTTTTCAGTCGCACAGCCTGGTGCTGTTGCACATGCTCAGCCGCATTGATAAGGATATCCCGGTGGTCTTTATCAATACCGGTTTCCATTTTCCGGTTACGCTAAAGTTCAGGGATGAGGTGATGGCCCGTTTTGGCCTGACCAGGTTAATCGACCTGCAATCGGAGGTGCCCAAGAGCCTGCAAAAGGGCAGCAACGGTCGCCTGCTGTTTGCTACCGACCCTGATTATTGCTGCTACATCAATAAGACCGAACCGTTAAACAACCTGCTGCGCTCGTATGATGTATGGATCAACGGGGTGCGGGCCGACCAAAGTGCGGTGCGCCAGGCCATGCAAACCGAGCAGGAAGCGCCTTTCGGGGCTATTCGCTTTCATCCTATGCTTGATTGGACGGCCAAAATGATTTTCCGCTATCGCCAGGAACACCAGTTGCCGGCCCACCCCCTGGAAGAGCAGGGCTACCTGAGCATTGGCTGCGAGCCCTGCACCCGTAGAATTGACCCGCAGATGAGCGAGCGGGAAGTACGCTGGTATGGGTTAAACAAAACCGAGTGTGGTTTGCACACCGACTTGATAAAATGAAGGTATTAATTACAGGCGGTGCCGGCTATGTAGGCACAAAACTGGTGAAGCAGTTGGCCGCCATGGAGGCCGTAAGTAAAATTCTGGTGTACGATAACCTGAGCCGTGGCAACTACAACCTGTTTTTGGGTGAACCGATAACCAATGGCCATAAAATAACCTTTATCCAGGGCGATATCCTGAACAGCCGCCTGCTGCGCAAAACCCTTGAAGGGGTGGATGTGGTGTATCATCTGGCGGCTAAGGTAACCACCCCTTTTGCTAATACCGATCCTCACTTTTATGAACAAATCAACCACTGGGGCACAGCCGAGCTGGTATATGCCCTGGAGGATAGCGGGGTGCAGCAACTCATCCATTTGAGCAGCACCAGTGTGTACGGCAGCTCGGAGGCCGAAGTTAATGAGCAAAGCCCACTTAACCCCCGCACCTTTTACGGGGTTGCCAAAATGCGGGCCGAGGAACATGTGCAGCGGTTAGTAGCCCGGGACCAGGCGGTGATTATCCGCTCGGGCAATGTGTATGGCTACAGCAAAAGCATGCGGTTCGATGCAGTAATCAACAAATTTGTTTTTGAAACCAACTTTTATAACCGTATTACCATTCAGGGTTCAGGCAGGCAATGCCGCGCCTTTATTCATGTGAATGACCTGGTGTATAACCTGGCGCAGTTGCTAAACCACCCGGTGCCGGCCGGGGTATATAATATGGTAGCCAAGAACCTGTCGGTACTTGATATTGTGGACATTTTAAAGGGGCTGCGGCCGGCACTGGAATTCCTTTTTGTTGACCAGCATCTGGAGTTGCGCAATATTACCGTGGATACGGACCTTAAACTGGCAGCTTTTTTACCTTTGGCTGTGCCAAAGCAACTGCGGGATGAGCTAAGGGAATTTCTTGCTACCTTCTCCTTTTAACTATTATCACTAATGACTACCGGAGACGGGACTAATTTTGTAGCTTTGTGGCTTTAGTTATATTATTTCGGGAAAAGTAACAATTTTAAAAACTATAATCATGAAGAAATTAATCTTACTGTCATTTTTACTTTCGGGTACCATGTTGTTTGGCCATTCGGTGCAGGCGCAATCGAACTGGGAAGCCGGTGTGCGTTTTGGCGATGGCTTTTCCATTGATGCTACCGTGCCGTTTAAGGCTCCCAGGGTCCACCTTGCTGCTTATGTAGATAATGGGTTTGCCTTAGGGGGCTATTTCGACTGGTTGTTCTCCCTGGATGGCGGCCCTGCCGGGCTGAAGTTCTACCCTGGCGTAGGCCCGGAGTTTTATTTCACCAATGGCTTTGATTTTGCCGTTGCCGGGGATTTTGGCGCGGAATATTCTTTTGATTTCCCGTTGACCATCGGCCTGGACTGGCGCCCCCGCATTATGGTGACCAACAATTCCGGATTTTATGGTGGTAACTGGGGTATTCTGGCCCGTTTCAGGTTTGCTGATGGGGCAAGTTTTTCTAAAGCGAACTAACGGATTGTAATAAAGTATAATGTTAAAGGGCAGGTACGTAAAGGTGCCTGCCCTTTCTTTTTTATAGTGCGGTTATGGTTGGTTAGCCATACGCTACCTCCTCATATGCATGAAACGCATGCAGGGGAATGACCAGGTCACCGTGCGGATCAATTTTGCCTGCCGGTTTAAAGCGGGCGCCTACCACAATCTCGTTGCTTAAATAAGAATGGCGGGAGTGTACCTGTTGCGAGAAGGTATCATCAAAGGCAGTTAATTGGATGATAACTTCAATGTCTTCGTCCTCAAGGTGGTGCAGGTCAAGGTGCTTAAACGGGCTTTTGTCATCAATGGGGTGAACAACCGTCCAGGTAGCGGGAAAGAACTCAATTTTACTTATTTCGAGTTTCAGGCGGTAGTACCTGCGTTTATACTTATTGTTTTCTGTTACATACATCGTCAGGAACACGCTGGCGCCCAGGTCGAGCAAAGTGCTGTTGCGCAAGTTCACTACCCTGAACATCAAGGCCCATCCGTCATGATAAGGGGCAATTAAGGCGTTTTCAGAATACAGGATACGCATGGAAGGTTTAGCAAACCGGCCGTACAGCAAGCCGGTAATGATGGCAAAAACCATTAACCCTGTGGAAGCCTCAAGAATGGCGATGAAATTACTGAGCTGGCCCACCGGGGCAATGTGGCCATAGCCAAGGGTGGTAAATGTCTGGAAACTAAAGAAGAATGCTTGTATCAGGTTATGCGTAAACCCTCCCGGCTTTACCCCGCTTAGGTGGTCAATCCCGATGAGCACATAGGTGAAGGCAAACAACAGGTTGACTACCATGATAAAAACAAACGTCAGGACAAAAAACTTGCTCCAGGTCATTTTTATCAGCCACTGGTACGTGTCGCGGATATTGCTGCGGGCACCGGTTTTACGCACATTGAAGGTGCCGTCTTTATTCATCAGGCGCTTGGCCCCGGGCCTGAATTTGCTGCCCAGGCCGGGGTCTTGTACGGGTTGGGGCATTAGTGTAATTCAGCTTGGTTAGTTGCCCAAATTAGTAATAAAGTTACAAAATAAGGACTTTGCCACTGACAATATTTTGCCTTCCGGTACCGGCATGTACCTTTATTCCGGGCTTCGGGGGAATGCTTTCCCCAGCCCCTACCACTGCTGCTGTGGGCACCCCCCCCACGGATAAGGTTACCCCTCGCACCAGGCTGGAAGCCAGGGCACGGGAGGGGAATGCCAGGTACTGCTTTACTAACAGTACTCGTCAAAAACGGCAATCAGGTGGTGGGCAATCATCTCGGCATTGCGGCCTTCAATATGGTGGCGCTCCACAAAATGGGCCAGTTCGCCATCTTTAAACAAGGCAATGGCCGGGGATGATGGCGGGTAGGGGAGGCATAGTTCCCGCACTTTGTTTACGGCCTCCACATCGTTGCCGGCAAAAACAGTGGCCAGGGTATCGGGCTTTTTATCACTATTGTTTACCGCCATAATGGCCCCCGGCCGGGCAGAGCCGGCCGCACACCCACACACCGAATTGATGACGATAAGGGTGGTGCCTTTGTGGTTCGACAAATGTTCTTCTACAGCTTCGGCTGTTCTGAATTCCTGAAAACCATTGCTGGTTAATTCGGCCCGCATGGGGGCTATCATAGGTTCTGGATACATAGTATAACGAATTTTAAATTTTAAGTGTTTGAGTTTTTATGTTTTAAGTTTTATGGCCTGTTAGCTGACGCTAATGACTTGCTTGCGTTTTATTGTTGCCACCAAGACAGAAAGGCACGCAGGTACACCCTGGCTGACATCAGCGCCCCGTGGTGCTTAGTGGCGGTTTATAGTTATATTCATGCTCACTCCATTCCATCGGTTAAAATATGTTTTTGAATAATGTCTTTACGATTATTTTTTTGTTTATCAATAGTCTGAACATTCAACCTACAAAAAGCCTAATTCCAGTTTGGCCACTTCCGACATCATATCCTGGCTGTAGGGAGGGTCAAAAGTAACTTCTACTTTCACATCGTTTACGCCAGGAATAGCCTTCAGCTTGGTTTGTAGTTCATCGGGGATGATCTCAGCAGCCGGGCACGAAGGCGAGGTCAGGGTCATCAACACATAGACATTGTTCACCGGGTAAACATTGATTTCGTAGATCAACCCCAACTCGTAGATATCTACCGGGATTTCGGGGTCATACACCGTTTTGATAGTTTCCACTACCTTGTCCCGTAACGACACTTCATTTTTTTCTTCCGTTGCCATAACATTACTTCATTGCTACTTTGGTTTTATATCCCAGGGCATACATTTTCATTTGCTTGATCATGGAGGCAAAACCATTGGACCTCTGCGAACCGATAATTTGCCCCATACCTATTTTTTCGATGAAATCCAGGTCGGCATCAATGATAGCGTCCGGGGTTTGCCCCGAAAGTATCCGCACCAGCAGGCTGATCAGGCCGCGGGTAATATCGGTGTTGCTATCGGCAGCAAAAAACACTTTGCCCTCCTTATAATCAGCGTGCAGCCATACTTTTGACTGGCACCCCTTAATCAGGTTATCTTCGGTTTTATATTCACCGGCCAGCGGGGGCATCTTATCGCCCAGTTCCATCAGGTAGAACAGGGTGGCTTCCCGGTCATCGGCCAGCAGCGCAAATTCGCTGATAATTTCATCCTGTATTTGCCTTATACTGCTCATTTTTTTACCCTGGCGGCAATGCGTTCTACACTTCTGATTAACCTGTCCACCTCTTCGGCCGTATTATACACGGCAAAAGAAGCCCGTACCGTGCCTTCAATAGCAAACCGCTCCATCAGGGGCATGGTACAGTGGTGGCCGGTGCGTACGGCAATGCCGGTAGCATCCAGCATCATGCCGATATCAAACGGGTGCATGCCGGTAATATTAAACGACAGCACACTCACTTTTTCTTTGGCTGTGCCCACCAGTTGTACGCTGTCTATTTGCTGAAAGCCTGCAGTTGCCTGCTGCAACAGGGCGTGTTCATGCCGGGCAATATTTTCTTTGCCAATGGTGTTGATAAAGTCGATAGCCGGTTTAAAGGCAATAACATCGGCAATATTGGGTGTGCCGGCCTCGAACTTAAAGGGGATATCGTTATAGGTGGTGCGGGCAAAGGTCACCTCTTTAATCATCTCGCCACCGCCCTGGTAAGGGGGCATTTTTTCCAGCAGCCTGCGTTTGCCGTACAGTATTCCCACCCCGGTAGGGCCGTACATTTTATGGGCCGAAGCGGCCAGGAAATCGCAGTCAAGCGCTTGCACGTCCACCTCCATGTGGGGCAGGGCCTGGGCGGCATCAAGCAATACTACGGCCCCGGCATCGTGGGCTGCGGTAATTAGCTCTTTCACCGGGTTAACTGTTCCCAGGGCATTGGAGGCCAGGCATATGGCCACCATTTTGGTATTACCGGAAAGGCGACTGTTAAATTCGTCAAGGCTTATTTCGCCTCTTTCGTTGATGGGGATAACCTTGAGCACGGCCCCTTTTTCTTCGGCCAGCATTTGCCAGGGTACGATATTGGAGTGGTGCTCCATGCCGGTGATGATAATTTCGTCACCTTGGCCGATGAACGCCTTCCCGTAGGTGGCGGCCACCAGGTTAATGCCCTCGGAGGTACCTTTGGTAAAAATAATTTCTTCTGCTTCGCGGGCATTAACCAGCCGCCTGACGGCTGCCCGCGTTTGTTCAAACGCGGTGGTGGCCTCCTCTGCCAGGGTGTGTACCCCCCGATGGATATTAGCGTTATAGGCAGAATAATATTCCGTCAGGGCATTAATGACCGACAGCGGCTTTTGCGTGGTGGCGGCATTGTCGAAATACGCCAACGGAAAACCATTTACTTCCCGCTCTAATACTGGGAACTGCTCCCTGATAGCGCTGGTATTCAGTTGGTTATCGGTGGCTTTTACGGCTTCTCCCATGTTAGCTGGCAAGTTTTTCTTCCAATACAGCCGCCACCCGGGCGCGCAGGGTGTCATCGGCAATTTTCTTGATTACATCTTCGGCAAAAGCCTTGAGCAGCAACTTGCGGGCGCTGGGCTCATCTATGCCGCGGGCACGCAGGTAGAATAATTGCTCCTTGTCCATTTGCCCGGTGGTACAGCCGTGCGAACATTTTACATCATCAGCCCAAATCTCTAGTTGAGGCTTGGTGTTAATGGTAGCGGTGTCGGCTAATAAAATATTTTTATTGGCCTGAAAGGCATTGGTTTTCTGGGCACCTTCGCGCACAAATACCTTGCCGTTGAATACTCCCGTGGCATTACTGCCGATGATGCCTTTATACAGTTCGTTGCTGTTACAGTGGGGCACCCTGTGGTCAACAGCCGTATGGTTATCAAGGGTGCCGTGGGCGGTGGGCAGGTACAGGCCGTCCAGGTTGGCCTCGGCATATTCACCTTCCAGGCGGATGGTAAGGTTGTTGCGCACAATTTTACCTCCGTAGCCAATCGTAACCGTATGCAATACCGATTTTTCCTGCTGCCGGCAGGTAGTGTTGTCCACCCGCATGTCGTGGTTGCCATCCAGGCCCACTTTATAGTGGTGCAGGATGCCCTTGCGGGCGATGCTGGTTTCCATTACCGAGTTGGTAAAACTGCAATGCTGACCGGAGCCGATAAATACTTCCGTAATTACGGCCTGGGCATTTTCCGCTACCGTAACCCGGTGCCTGGGGCTGGCAAATACCCGGCCTTTTTCAGTATTGGTAATATGAATGATATTAACCGCTTCGGTGGCGATGGTATTTTGGCTGACTTCGATACTTACCCCACCGGTAGCAAGGGCCAGGTTCAGGCCGGCAAAGGTATCGTTTACATTAGCGGTAACCCCGGCCGGTAAAACCTGCTCCAGGGAGTTTATTCTGATGCTCACCCCGGCCTGTTCACAGATATTGCTCAGGCTTTCGTTGTACACCCCGTTTACAAACACGATCTCGCTGCCCTTTAACCCGGGCAGTTCAACCTTACCGATATCGGCAGGGGCCAGTTCCGGGTTGCCGACAAAACCGGCAAACGCTTTCTCCAGTTCCCTGGTCAGGGCAAGATATTTGTACTCTTCATTTTTGCGGGTAGGCAAGCCGGTTTCTTTCACCCGGGCAAAAGCCTGTTTACGTACCGCGTGCGCGGCTGTACCGGCACTGCCGTTCAACTGCCTTTCCAGGTCGGCAAACTGTAGTTGCAACACCTCCGCTATGGTAGAACCTTGCTCGCTCATCAGGCTGAAATATGTTCTTCTTTAATCCAGTCGTAGCCTCTTTCTTCCAGTTCCAGGGCCAGCTCTTTGGTGCCGCTTTTTACCAACCGGCCGTTATAGAGCACGTGTACATAATCGGGTACAATATAATCGAGCAGCCGCTGGTAGTGGGTAATTACAATGGTGGCGTTATCTTCTCTCTTCAGGGTGTTGACCCCATTGGCTACAATGCGCAGGGCATCAATATCAAGGCCCGAATCGGTTTCATCAAGGATGGCCAGGGTGGGCTCCAACATGGCCATCTGAAAGATTTCGTTACGTTTTTTCTCCCCTCCGGAGAACCCTTCGTTCAACGACCTGCGCAACAAGGATTGGTCGATATCCACCACCTGCATCTTTTCTTTCATCAGTTTCAGGAATTCCACGGCATCGAGTTCGGGCAGGCCCCGGTATTCGCGCACCTTGTTAACGGCTGCCTTCAGGAAATTGGTGGTACTCACCCCGGGGATTTCTACCGGGTATTGAAAAGCCAGGAAAATCCCGGCCCGGGCCCGGTCTTCGGGCGCCATTTCCAGCAGGTCCTGCCCCTGGAAAGTTACCGAACCGCCCTCAACGTCATATTCTTCCCGGCCGGCCAGTACCGAGGCCAGGGTGCTCTTGCCGGAGCCATTGGGCCCCATGATGGCATGTACTTCCCCCGGCTTTACTTCCAGGCTGATGCCTTTTAATATTTCCATGCCTTCTACCGAGGCCTTTAAATTATTTATCGTTAACATGTTTCAAGTTTCAGGTTCTAAGCTCTAAGTTTTAAGTTCCAGGTTTCCATAAGGGGCTTCTTCTATTTTGAATTTTGTCCGTTACCGACCCTCTTGAACTATTAGTTTGATTTTTTAATGAATAATCCTTAATGCTATCATTAGCCAGAATTCTTTTATAAAGGCTTTGGCAAAGTTTACGCGCTTCCGGCCCTATTTTTAAGTCTTCGAATCGTTTTATTGTAGTCATATCGTCTAACGCTTAACACAGAACAAATCACTTGTCTATCCTACACTTCCTTCCAGGGTTAATGCCAGCAGCTTTTGGGCTTCAACGGCAAACTCCATGGGTAGTTTATTTAATACTTCTTTTGAAAAACCATTGACAATCAGGGCGATGGCAGCTTCGGTATCAATACCCCGCTGGTTACAATAAAAAATCTGGTCTTCACCAATTTTTGAGGTAGTGGCCTCATGTTCTACCTGGGCGGTGTTATTGCCCACCTCAATATAGGGGAAGGTATGGGCGCCACACCGGTCGCCCAGCAGCAGGGAGTCGCATTGCGAATAATTGCGTGCATTTACCGCCCGTTTGCTGATATCTACCAGCCCGCGGTAGCTGTTCTGGCTTTTGCCGGCCGAAATACCTTTCGACACAATACGGCTTTTGGTGTTTTTACCAAGGTGGATCATCTTGGTGCCGGTGTCGGCCTGCTGATGGTGGTTGGTTACCGCCACCGAATAAAATTCACCTATCGAGTTATCGCCTTTGAGGATGCAACTGGGGTATTTCCAGGTGACGGCCGAACCGGTTTCTACCTGGGTCCAGGATAATTTGGCGTTGTCTCCGGCACAAATACCGCGCTTGGTGACAAAATTATAGATACCACCTTTGCCATCTTTGTCTCCGGGGTACCAGTTTTGCACGGTTGAGTATTTCACTTCGGCATCTTTGTGCACGTAAATTTCCACTACCGCGGCATGCAATTGGTTTTCATCGCGCTGGGGGGCAGTGCAGCCTTCGAGATAGCTTACATAAGCGCCTTCTTCGGCCACAATCAGGGTGCGCTCAAACTGGCCGGTGTTGGCGGCATTAATCCGGAAATAGGTGGACAGTTCCATCGGGCAATGTACCCCTTTGGGGATATAGCAGAAGGAGCCGTCACTGAATACCGCGGAATTAAGGGCGGCAAAATAGTTGTCGGTGGCCGGCACTACCGAGCCCAGGTATTGTTTTACCAGGTCGGGGTGGTCTTTTACCGCTTCGCTGAAGGAGCAGAAGATGATGCCCAGTTCACCCAGGGTTTCCTTAAACGTAGTGGCTACCGAAACGCTGTCAATTACCGCATCTACGGCCACTCCGGTAAGGCGTTTTTGTTCTTCCAGGCTGATGCCCAGTTTCTCAAATGTTTCCCGCAGTTCGGGGTCAACCTCATCTAAGCTGTTAAGTTCTTTTTGTTTTTTCGGGGCGGAATAATAGATGATATCCTGATAGTCAATAGCCGGGTAGCTAACATTGGGCCAGGTGGGTTCGGCCATTTCCTGCCACTTTCTAAAGGCTTTTAACCGCCACGCGAGCAGCCATTCGGGCTCATTCTTTTTGGCTGATATAAACCGCACAATATCTTCATTGAGCCCTTTCGGGGCCTGGTCTGCTTCCAGGTCAACCGACCACCCATGCTCGTATTCTTTGGCGGTGAAATCTTCTAATATCTGATCATCTTTACTCATGCAGGTAGTATAGTATGGGGGGGCAAATTTAACACTTTTTTGCTTATTTATAATTGTTATAAATAAAAATAAGCCATAGAATCACTATTTTCAGAAAAACAACCTTGTTTTTTTACCGCAAAGGTATATTACGTGGTTGGTGGTGCGTGTGATGTCCGTCACCCAATTGCCCGGCCGTTAATTGGCTTTATACCCCGGGCCGCGGATGACCCTGCCGGCTTTAGCGCCTGTGTGCCGGCCATCTTGCAGTACCCGGATGCCATTTACCCAAACATTGCTTACGCCTACGGCATATTGGTGTGGTTCGGCAAAAGTGGCTTTATCGTTTACCGTGGCCGGGTCAAAAACCACCACATCGGCATAAAACCCCGGCTTCAGCAAACCCCGCTTTGGTATCTTCAGGTTGGTAGCCGGCAAATAGGCCAGCTTGCGGATGGCCTCTTCGAGAGGGATTATTTTTTCATCGCGGGAAAATTTGCCCAATACCCGGATAAAGGAACCATAGGCCCGGGGGTGGGTGCTTTGCTTGAGAAAAACCCCTTCGTTGGTATAAGAGCCGGCATCGGAGCAAAAGCTTACCCAGGGGATCGCCACTTTTTTGCGGATGTTATCTGCCGACATAGTGAAGTAAACGGCCTGAATGCGGCTGTCGTCCTCTTCTATCAGGTCAACCACAGCCTGTTCCGGGCTGATGCCGCGTTCACGGGCAATTTCGCCTACACTTTTACCAATGTATTTGCGTAAATCCGGGTTTTTAAAGCCTACCAGCAGGGTGCTGTCGGGGGAGCAGGTGAAATGCACTTGGGCAATTGCTTTCTGCCGCAGTTCGGGGTCTTTGAACCGGGCCATGGTGGAATCATGACCACCATCCTTTGCCCACTGGGGCAACACAACATTCAACCCGGTGGAGCTGGCCGGATAGGTGTACATATCAGCCGTAATGTGCAGGCCTTCCTTTTGGGCCGCTTCTACCAGGGCAATTACCGAATCCAGTTTATGCCAGTTGGCGGTCTCAGAGGCTTTCAGATGATATATTTCAGCCCGGATACCGGCTTCGCGGGCAATGGTGATAAGTTCATTTACCGCTTCTATCAGCGTGTTGGCCTCACCCCGGATATGGGAGATATACATGCCATCATAGGCAGCCGCCACTTTCGCCAGCTCTATCAGCTCACGGGTACCGGCATAGCGACTGGGTACATAGATTAAGGAGGAGGAGATGCCCATGGCCCCTTCTTCCATGGCCTGGCGTACCAGGTCTTTCATTTGCCCGAGTTCTGCCGGGGTAGGCTGGCGGCTGTCCATGCCCAGCACATATTTACGCACTGTGGCATTGCCAACAAATGAAGCTATATTCGTGGAAACACCTTTTTTCTCCAGCATTTCTAAGTATTCGCCCAGGGTGTTCCAGTTGACAGCATAGTTAATATCCTGTTGGTTGGCTAGTTTTTCAGCCTTCATTTCCTCGTTCAGGGGCCCCATGGAAGAACCCTCGCCCATCACCTCCAGGGTGACACCCTGGCGGATATCGCTTTGCGAGCGGCCGTCTTCAATCAGGCTTACTGTGGCCCAACTGAGCATATTGATAAAGCCGGGGGAAACGGCCTGGCCTTGGGCATCATATTCTTCTTTGGCCGTTTTATCCCTGAGGTCGCCAATAAAGGCAATGGTGTCGGCATTTATAGCCAGATCGGCCTTGATGGGGGCGGCCCCGCTGCCGTCATAAATCAGGCCGTTGCGGATGATGGTGTCGTAATCGGGTTGGCTGCAACCGTAAAACAATACTGCAGCCAACAGGGAGAGGAGTATTTTTTTCATCTTCAGGTAAAGGTTTACCGGATAAAAGTAAACGATAAGCAACCCACCGGCAAAAGGTTTGTTATGAATGGCATTGCCCACAGTGCCGGGGCCAGCGGCCGGATGTTCTTTGCCGGTTATTTCAGCAGGGCGACAATTTTGTTCAGGTTGAGTTGCTGCGCCATGGCCAGCACCTCGCTTTCACTGCTAAAGCCGTTGGTTTCAAAGGTGAACAGCGTGTCATCCAGCGGCACATTAAGGGTATAGGCAACCGTGCCGTCATCCCATTCACTTTTTTCCAGCATACCTTTATAGCCGCTTACCATCACCCTTTTCTGGCCGGTCTGGCTGGCCATTATGCCTGTCAGCAGGTCGTTGCTTAAAAATGAGTTTACCATGCTCATCAGTGGGGAATCGTTGGCCAGGGTTACCTCAATCTTTTTGTTGTTGTCGCCACCGCCATACGTACGTTCCACCATCAGGCCGGCAAAGCCGGTACCGCCCACTACGGTGTCGTCATTTTTGTTGGTGTCCAAACCGCCAAGGGCGGGAGGCATCAGGGCCAGTACTTTATTGCCCATAAGCACGTTCAGGTCGA
>JALSJF010000170.1 GCA_026989505.1 Cyclobacteriaceae bacterium | reverse complement strand
TAACGGTACTGAGGACAAACGGAATATTATGCTCTACCGAAGTCCTGGCCAGGATTTCGGCCGACCCCGGCCACATCAACGATTGCAGACCAATGGGGGGGATACCGAAAGGGGCATCATATTCATGCCCGAACAGTGTTTTTTTGATGCTGGCGCCCGGATGATGGCCAATATAGCAGGGCATCAGCTCTATCTGCCGTATATCTGCGGTATTTTTTGTTACATTCAGGTCATCATTGCAGCCCCCGGTGAGGTAGTCATAGGCAAACCGGGGCATCCGTTGCTTAGCCCGTTTTTGCAGATAAGCGATGGAAGGGTAATCGGTGTTAATATCAAAGGCCATAATCAGTTTATCATTTGCTCGTGTAAAGGGTCCGTAACTTGCAATAAATATATCATGACCAGGCCAATTATCCCGGCCACCAGCACATAATATAGGGTAGGCAGCAGGGTTTTACGCAGCACGTTGCACTCCCTGCCCAACAGGCCTATCAGCAGGAAGCCTGAAACCAGGATGGGGAGAAAAGCCAGCAGGGCTTGTAAGGCTATGTTTTCTTGAATTGCGATGATTTAGCGATGGTATTGCGTGAAAAGTTATCCTGTTCCGGACACAGGTGAAAGGGAAATGTTATGAAAGGCATTTGCCAACACCCTAAACCTAACTCCGTGCTATTTTAAAACAAATTATGGCCCTGCCTTGCGGGGGAAAACCAACATTCCCGGATAACTGTTCTTTTCGGCTGCTTATTTTTCTATTTTCGCCTTAGTTAGAACAAATACTGCTCCGCAAACCCGTTTTTTGTGAAGATAAAAACCCTTTTCAGTCCCAAGCCTCTGCACCCCATCCAAATGGGCTGGTTTATTCTGATAGAACTATTGTTATTGTTTGGGGAGACTTTTTCCAAATTTCACCTTTTCGGCCCGTTTCATCTTTTTGACTTCAGCTTTTTACTGTTGGCCGGTTGGTCGGCATGGTACTATTTCAAACAACCCAGAGCCTTCCTCGTCTGGCCTGTCCTGTTCATCCTGGGCTTCTCGGTTATCTATTTAATCTATTCTTATCTGGCCCAATTGGGGCCGGTAAACTATATGGTCAGGCAGTATGCCATGTTCGTGTATATGGGGGGTAGTTGGCTATTGTTTGCCTCTTTCATTTCTCCGGAATACCAAAAGTTTAATGTCCGGTTTATTGCCTTAATGGGGTTAGCCGCTGTTGGTCTGCAATTGATTTATCACGCTTACCTTTTCCTGTTTACCGATGATTTTTCCCTCTTCGGGGCCTTCAATTATTATAACAAGATGGCCGTTATGGCCCTGATCGTGGCCGGGGCCTATGGGCTGGTTTATTTTAACAAAAGCTGGCAAAAAATTGGGTTCGGGTTGTTATATCTGCTGCTAACCACCACCCTTGGCCATTCATCGGCTTTCCTGGCTGCTTTTTTTGTCTTAACCGCCTATATTGTGCTTAAAGCCAATAAGCTGATAAAAATTGCCGGCCTGGGCTTAATTGTGGTAGCCCTGGTGGTCTTTGTCCTCTACCTGCCACAATTCTCCGACCATAATGCCGAATGGCGGATGGTGTTCTGGAAGGTGAGCCTGAAGGAGATAATCGTTGATAAATCTGCCATCCTGGGGCACGGATTTGGGGTCCCCTATTCATCGCAGCAGGTGCTGGATATGTTCCGCGAAAGCCTGAACTCCCCCTGGTTTGAGGTACGGCCCGAAGAGCAATACCTCTCACCCATGCACAACAGTTTTATTACCCTGGCCTTTCATCTCGGTCTTATTCCCGCCCTGTTTATTGTCGTGCCGCTTATCCCGGCCTTTAACTACCTGTTTTTTGCCGCTCCCGGTGAGCACTTACCCCGGCTTGATTTTCTGGTTCTGGCCTTGCTGGGGGCCAGTGTCTGGGCCAGTTTTAATGTAGTGCTTGAACTGCCCCACAGTTCAACTTTCTATTGGCTGATTTATTTCACCTTGGTTTACAATTTGAGAACACGGCAAAGCCTGCCGGTTTAGTTATGGCAAAGCGTAAGATTTTGTTTGTCGGCCAGTTTGCCCCCCCGGTACACGGGGTAAGTGTTATGAACGAGTACGTTTTACACAGTAAGCTGCTGAACCAACACTTTGACTTTGTAAAAATCAACCTGACTACGGCCCGCTCCATTGAAAACATTGGCCAACCCGGTCTGGGAAAATACCTGAAATTTACCGGTATCCTGTTGAATACGTTAAGGCAATTGGTAGCCAATAAGTTTTATCTGGCATATTTAACTTTGTCACCGGTTGGTTATGCTTTTGTTAAAGACAGTATCATTGTCAGGTTAATCAGGTTTTTTAACGTGCCCCTGGTCTTGCACTTGCATGGTAAGGGTATTGACCGGGCCATTACCCAAGGGGGGGCTAAAACACGTAAGCAATACAATAAGGTTTTTGCCGGGGCTACGGTTATCACCCTGTCGGCAGGGTTAGAAAAAGATATTGCCCAAATTACTACCTACAAAAAAGTTTTTGTGGTGAACAACGGCATCCCGGCCAATGTGGTACGGGCAAAGGCAGCCGGCAAAAAACCCATGGAGATTCTGATGCTATCGAACCTCATCAAAGCCAAAGGGGCGTTTGACCTGCTGCAAGCTACCCGGATGCTATCGGCCAAAGGCCTGACGGGGTTTAAGGTGGTTTTTGCCGGGGCCTGGGGCGAAACAGGCTTTGCCGGGGAATTTTTACCCTATGTGGCCGCCAATGGCCTGGAAACGGTAGTAGAATTGCCCGGCCCGGTTTATGGGCCGGAGAAGGAAAAGGCCCTTGCCGGGGCTGAGCTGTTTGTGCTGCCTACGTACTACGCTAATGAGTGTTTCCCGCTGACTATCCTGGAGGCCATGCGCCAGGGGCTGCCGGTGATAGCTACCCCTGAAGGCGCCATAGCCGAAATGGTGGTGCACGAAAAAACCGGCCTTATTATTCCTGCCCGCAACCCGCAAAAATTAGCAGCCGCTATAGAAAAACTAATGCTTGACCGTGAATTACGCCTACAAATGGGCCGCGCAGCCAAAGCGCGCTTTAGCAACCACTATACTTTGGATATCTTTGAGAAGAATATGCTTACGGTGTTTAATAAAATCAACAGGTAATGTGCGGAATAGCCGGCTTTGTGAATTATACCGGGCCGGAGGCCTATATTGATTCGGTTGCCCGTATTCAATATCACCGGGGGCCCGATCACCAGGCGGTGTGGCGGCATGAGGCGGTAACCCTCTGCCACCAGCGGCTGAGCATCATCGACCTCTCTGCCGAGGCAAACCAACCGATGGTAAAAACCGGCTTGACCATCGTTTTCAACGGTGAAATTTACAACTACCGGGAAGTACGGCAGCAGCTTACCGATCAACATGGGGCCACGTTTACTACTACTTCCGACACCGAAGTGGTGTTGGAAGCTTACCGGGCGCTGGGGCCTGCCTGCCTGCACAAGTTTAAAGGGATGTTTGCCCTGGCAATTTATGACCATCAGCGCCAGGAGCTGTTTTTAGCCCGCGACCCCTTTGGCATCAAACCCCTGTTTTATGTCCCTCAGGGCCGGTTGTTTGCCTTTGCTTCGGAACTGAAAACCCTGGTAAAAATGCCGGGGTTAACCCGGGAGATCAATACGCAAGCCCTGGTAGCAGCCGTAAATTATCTTTGGTTACCGGAATCGCTAACCATGTTCAAGGGTATTTATAAGCTCCCTTCGGGCAGCTATTTGCTCAGGAAACCCGATGGTCATATTCATGTCACCCGCTATTATCAGCCGGTAAGAAAGACCGTTGACCGGCCCCTGGCCGAAGTGGTTGACCTGGTTGACCAAAGCCTGCAAGACACCATTGCCCGGCACATGGTTGCCGATGTGCCCGTAAGTACTTTTTTAAGCGGAGGGCTTGACTCATCGCTGATTGCCGTATTGGCACAGCAACATACCCCCGGGCTGGCTACGTACAGTATTAATATTTTACCGGAAGACCAACGGGTTGAACAAATGCCCGATGATGCCAACTATGCCCGGCAATTGGCGGCCCGGCATGGTTTTGACCACCATGAGATAACCATTACCCCCAAAATTGCCGAACACTTACCGCACATGGTTTATCACCTGGATGAGCCTATTGGCGACCCGGCTGCTATTAACACCTACCTGATCAGTCAGGAAGCGAAAAAAAACGGTAGTAAGGTGCTCTTATCGGGGATGGGGGCCGATGAGATATTCTTTGGGTACCGCAGGCAACAAGCCACGCTGATGGCCTTAAGGTTCAGCAGAATGCCCCTGCCCCTGCAAAAAATGGTGCGTTGGGGGGCGCAACAGTTGCCGGTGCAAATCGGTGGCAAGGGCTTTAAACCGGGCCGGTGGGCGCAGCGGTTTGCTACTTTTGCCGGACTGCCCCCATCGGCAGCCTATATGCGCAGCTATTCCTACTACGATGAGGCCTCTATTAACCGTTTGTTCGTTGATGATATTACGGCCGGCTACCGGGCTTTGGTGGCCGAACACCAGGCGATATTCACCGGGCATTACCAGGGCGACCTGATTAACCAGATGTGCCAAACCGACTTGCAGATGTTTATGAATGGCCTTAACCTTACCTATACCGACCGGGCCTCAATGGCCGCTTCGGTAGAAGTAAGGGTGCCGTTTATTGACCGGGAAGTTATTGACCTGGCCATGACCATCCCCGGCCGGCAAAAATATCACCGGCATATACCCAAAAATATTTTAAAACGGGTGGCAGAAAAATACCTGCCCCGGGAAATTGTTTTCCGGCCCAAGGCTTCCTTCGGGGCCCCCATTCGCAGTTGGATTTCAGGCCCGTTAAAAGATATGGTTGACGATTTATTAAGTACACAAAACCTGCAAAAAAGAGGTGTTTTTAATCCGGAAGTTGTCAGCCGCCTTATTAAAGATGACCGTCAGGGAAAAAAGGACAATGCCTACCAAATATATGAATTGCTAACCCTGGAGTTGTGGCTGCAGCGCTATCTGTAACGGGTTTAGCAAAGAGGTCGTGGCGGCCATCAAACCTACGTAACTGTCCCCGGAAAACTAAAGTTAATAATTTATACTGAATGCCGCCTTGCCTGCTTAGCGATTGTTAGGTATTGTGCCTATCAATATTTTCTTCTCCGAATAGATTTTTTGTCAATTACCATCAAACTATTTTCAAAGCTTTCATTTCTGTCTATAAGTTCCATGAGAATTTCGGATAAATCCAGTGGCTCAAATTCAACCAAGCGGAAAAAGATTACACCTTCTTTAGGTTTCATGTCCAATTTGAAGATCAATGTGCCAAAATCACTATCTAAAGTCAAAATAGTTCGACTTTCCTTTATTGCATCCAATACTTTTAAATCACTAACCCCGGGGTTAACTTCTTGTATAGATGAAATATCAATATTTTGTTCCCTTAGCCAATCAATACTTCGTTTCGGGAAGTTTTCGTCTGCCAAGAACTTCATTAAGCTGATTTCTGTCTGAGTTCAACGAGTAACCCGTCCTTTACACAATCATTTAGGTAAGAGAAAACAGCCTGGATATCTTCTATTGTAATATTAGGATAATTCTCAAGGATATCTTTTTCTGACCAGCCATTTGCCAGGCGATCCAAAATAAACTCCACAGTAATCCTTGTCCCACGGATTACTGGTTTCCCAAGTAGGATATCATTATCGGATACTATTTTATCTTGCCATTTCATATTACTAAGATACGTCTTTTTCAATTGAATTGTTCTCATGGCATAATACCCAACGGTGGGCAAGTAACACTTTCCGGGCAAAATGTTTGTTGGTAACGCAAACCAGTGTTAGAATGGTTTAAATAGCTTTATTTTTGTTGGAAATTCATTGCCGGTTCGGGCGGGGATATGCTTAAACTAAACAATACCCGTAAGCAAATGCATTACACAAGGCTGGTTTTAGGATCAGGGATTATTTACCTGCTACTTTCAGGTGGATGTCAACAAGCGCTTACCGACCACCTTAAAAACCCACAAATAGTCATCAAGCCCGGGCAGTCCTCACCTTCTGAATGGGTTATTGAGGCAAACGATAATTTCATCCTTGATAACACCTACGATCAGGGGCAGCAGGTTACCCGTTTTTCCGCTGAGCAAGGTGGGCAGATCATTTTCAGCCAGGAGGTATTGCTTGACTCCGGGGATTATTTTCTGCTGGTGCGGTTCTATACCCGGATAAAGCAGGGGGAGTTTTTTATCGGGGCGGGCGAAAAAAAATTGTTTATCACAAGGCAAAACCTTGAAGTATGTGAGAGAACGGTTTTAACGTTGACGGCCGATGGGCCCCAAAAGACAAAAATTAGTTTTGGGTTCCGTGAGAACTCCGTTGGCCGGGCCTATGTGGCGTCAATTCAGTGGGTTAAGGTACACTATAAATTTCCCGGGGAAAATGCCGATTTAACCCGCCAATATGTGCGCGATAAACTTGACATACAAGGAGATTTTAACCTTAACCTTGACAAAAATATTGCCAAACTGGCCAAAGCGCTTAACCAAACCCTGCTGACAAAAAACCAGCCGTTAGCCCTAACCATGGCTCCCGACAATGTTTTCACCTCTACTGTAACCCCCTTTTTTTATCGCTATAGCCACGACAGGAACATTCGCGACAGCTACTGCCAAAAAAGCAGCTTATCCCTTGATGATTTACTCGGGTTGTTTAATGTGCCGGCCCGGCAAATTCATTGGCAAAAAAATTGTACGGGGTTTCATCAGTTCTTGGAGTACTGGCACCCCAAAGAGCGAAAATGGAAAATTTTGGACCCATACTATGGCATCACTTATGTTGACAGCAAAGGGATGGAACTGAATTTTGAAGAGGTTGAGCGCATGGTTAACGAGGGGTGTTTTTCCGCCAAAAACATTAAAAAGCTTGCTATCGGCCGGCTGTTGTATAACGAAGAAGAAATAATAACGGCCTGGTATTCTTCTACCCTGGCAATATATGTAAATTAAGTTGGGACAAAATTCTTGAAAAAACAGCAAGTAGTACAAACCTGCAAACCACATCGTTGTCAACTAACATTGCCGCTATGTGCTAAGTCATTAATTATCACTTTATTTGAGCACAGATTGGCAAATGACAATACAAGATAACAAGGTTAAAATGGATAATAAAAAATATTTGCAGGAAAAAGGGGAGTATTTAAACAAAAACCCAACCTGGCATGCGGAGGATTCGCCATTTAAAGCCAAATGGATTTTAACTATTTTAAGGAAAAACAATATCTCTCCCAATACAGTGGTTGAAGTTGGCTGTGGTGCCGGGGAAATCTTGCACCAATTATATAAAAAACTACCTGATGATGTAGAATTTAAAGGCTATGATATTGCCATTGACGCCATCAAATTAGCAAAAAAAAGGGAACAGGAACGTTTATCATTTTATCATGAAGATTTCTTTCAAACGAAAGAATACGCTGATTTATTATTGGTAATTGACGTATTTGAGCATGTTGAAGATTGTTTTGCCTTTTTAAGATCATGTAAGAACCGGTCAAAGTTTGTTGTTTTTCATATCCCGATTGAAATTTCTGCACAAGCGGTAGTAAGAAACAGGTTAATGGTGGGTAGAAAGTCGGTTGGTCACTTGCATTACTTTATGAAAGAAACAGCTTTAGCAACATTGGCGGACACAGGTTTTGAGATCTTAGATTATAATTATACGGCCGGTATGCTCGAGTTACCCAACAAGGCACTCATTTCAAAACTGGCTGCTGTACCCAGACGTGTTTTGTTCAGGATAAATGAAGATTTTACCGTTAGATTATTAGGTGGATATTCTTTGATGGTGCTGGCAAAATAATCATTTTTTCAGCTATTGTCACTAATTACAAGTACTTTTACACCCTATGAAGCAGGTTGTTCAAAGTTTTAAAACCGGAGAGTTAGCGGTAAAAGAAGTGCCCTGGCCACAGCTTGCCAAAGGCTATGTGCTGGTAGAAAACAGGGCTTCATTGATTAGCAGCGGCACCGAGCGGGGTACCGTGCAAGTAGCCCAGGCCAACTTGCTTGACAAAGCCCGCCAGCGCCCCGACCTGGTAGCACAAGTGCTGCAAAACATTAAAAAGGAAGGGCTGCAAGCAACTTTCGCCAAGGTGCGCACCAAGCTGGATGCCCCTAAAGCCCTGGGCTATAGCACGGCAGGGGTAGTGCTGGCCTCTATGGATACCCAAAACCGCTACAAGGCAGGTCAACGGGTAGTTTGTGCCGGGCAGGACCTGGCCTCACATGCCGAAGTGGTGGCTGTACCGCAAAACCTGACGGCCGCCATTCCTGAAAATGTGTCTTTTGAGGAGGCTGCTTTTACTACCCTGGGGGCTATTGCCCTGCAAGGCGTAAGGCAGGCCGATGTGCGCCTCGGTGAAAATGTAGCCGTAATCGGGTTGGGTTTGCTGGGCCAGCTTACCGCCCAGTTACTCTCGGCCTCGGGGTGCCGTGTGCTGGGCATTGACCTGGACAAAACCCTGGTTAACCTCGCTATCGCCAACGGTATAGATGAAGCCCACCCGCGAAACAACCAAAATTTAGCCGCCGCCTGCCACCAGTTTACCGGCCGGCATGGCTTTGATAAAGTTATTATTACGGCCTCGGCCAAATCCAACGACCCGCTGTCCCTGGCGGCAGAAATTGCCGCCCAAAAGGGGTAATTGTGGTAGTGGGGGCCGTGGGCATGCACCTTGAACGGGAGCCCTATTTCTATAAAAAAGAACTGGAGCTAAAGATGTCGTGCTCCTACGGGCCGGGCCGCTATGATGTTCAATACGAAGAACTCGGCCGTGATTACCCCTATGCTTACGTGCGCTGGACAGAACAGCGCAATATGGAGGCCTTTCTGCAGATCGTGAGCAAAGGCGCCTTAAAACTGCAACCGCTGATATCGCATACTTTCCCCATTGATGAAGCCAAAGAAGCGTATAAGCTGGTGAGTGACGAAACCAACGACACAAGCCTGGGCATTATTTTGCAATATCCGCCAGGGGAAAAGCCGAAAGAGGTGGTACTGGCTACCCCGGCACCACCGGTAGCCACGGGTAAGGTGGTTGCGTCTTTTATCGGGGCCGGCAGTTTTGCCCAATCCTACCTTATTCCTACCGTCAAGCAACATGTACCCCTGGCGGCAGTGCTGTCGGGCAGGGGGATCAATGCCGAACATGTAGCGCGTAAGTTTGGCTTTCACAGGGCAGTTTCTGAGGCCGGGGCAATAATCAACGATGATACGGCCAATACCGTATTCATTGCCACCCAGCATAATACCCATGCACAATACGTGAGCGAATGCCTGCAGGCCGGGAAGCACGTTTTTGTGGAAAAACCACTGGCCCTCAATGAAGAAGAACTGCAAACTGTGACCACAGCCTATGAAAATTCAGGGGTGGTGCTGGGAATTGGCTTCAACAGGCGTTTCTCAGCCGCTGCCCAAAAAGTGCAAGCTGTATTTAACGATGCCAACACCCCCCTGTTAATGAACTTCCGGATAAATGCCGGCCTGCTGGCGGCCGACCATTGGTCGCAGATAGAAGAAACCGGGGGTGGCCGGCTAATTGGCGAAGTATGTCATTTTATCGACCTGATGCAGTTTGTTACCGGGGCGGAGCCGGTTAAAGTTTATGCCGAAGCCTTACCGGGCCTGAGTGAAAAACAAACCAATGCCGACAACCTGGCACTGAATATCCGCTTTAGCAATGGCTCGGTGGGCGCCATTGTGTATGCAGCCAATGGCGATAAAAGCCTGCCCAAAGAACGGCTGGAGTTTTTTGCCGCAGAAAAAGTAGCGGTCATCAATGACTTTAACTCGGTAACCCTTTACCAGGAGAATAAGGCAAAAACCATCAAAACCACCGGCAAGGGCCACAAGCAGGAGGTTGAGGCCTTTCTGCAGGCGGTACAACAAGGCACCCCGTTTGCTATCCCGTTTAACTCGGTATATAAAACCACCCTGGCAACGTTTAAATGTATTGATTCTTTGGCCACCGGACTGCCGCAATGGTTATGAAAGACGTAAAAACAGAGATCGCCTATCTCGGGGTATTGTTTATTGCCTTTACCTTGCCGTTCAGTGCAAAAATAAACAGTATCGCTATTATTTTAAGTAGTACCCCGGTAGCCATCGGCCTGCTCACCGACAAACCTTTTCGGCAACAACTCTGGCACAACCTTCAGCACAATTATGTTGCCCTGGCCATGGCAGCTTTCGCCCTGTTCTATGCTGTATCTGCCGCTATCCACTGGTCTTCTTACCAGGATGTTGATGCCATGCTCAAACACCTGGAAATGCGCCTGCCCTTTTTACTGCTGCCTGTGGCCATGGCTATTGTTCCCGGCCTGCAACCACAACAAATCAAACGGCTGTGGTTAGCCTTTCTTTCCGGTATTTTCCTGAGCAGCATTATTTTATTACTCACCGCCACGTATGTAACCTGGACTACCGGTAGCTGGTACAATTTACATCCCCGGTATAATGTGCCGGAAAATAATTTCATGTATCACCGCCTGGGCTCCTATTTAAACCTGCATGCAGTGTATTATTCGGCTATGGTAGCCCTTGCTTTTATTTTATCACTGGTTTACCCACGGCATCATTTCCATAAGGCAAGCCTTAAAGGGCGCTTGTTGATGGTTTTGGTTCCTGTTTACTTACTTACCCTGCTTTTTCTCCTTAAATCAGCCACCCTGCTGATTGCCACCCTGCTGATTGTGGTTAGCTACGCCATGTACCATCTTTTCCGGGCCCGCCAGCAAATTACCCGCTGGCAAAAAGTTGGGGCAATGCTAATCCTGCTGCTAATTATAGCGGTAATCGGCCAACGAATACTGCAAAAAACCGGTCACCCGCGCCATCTGTTCCGTTACAGTTTTGTTGAGCCCGGTGGGGGCAACTGGAACGTTTTTAACTTGCGGAAAGCCAAATGGGATGTAGCCAGCGAAGCCATTGCCGACTACTGGCTTTGGGGCACAGGCCCGGCCAATATGCAAGATATCCTGGATGATTATTACGCCCGCAACCTGTTTATCAATGCTTTACAACATCACTATAACCCGCACAACCAACTCCTGCAGTCGTTTCTCACCCTGGGCATTGCCGGTGGCCTCATTATCTTCTCCGTCTTTGTGTTCTCTTTTTGGCAAGCGGTAAAAAAACATGATGTGGTCTGGCTGTTATTTTTGTTAGCCTTTGGCCTGTTTTCCATTTCAGAATCAACCCTGGAAGTAAACAAAGGCATTGTGTTGTTTTCCTTTGCCACCAGTTTGTTTTCTTACCAACCCCAACGGAGCGGGTTTTATCTGCAATGAAAACAATTGCCCATACCACCTTCGACCGCCTTTATGCCTACCTTAGCCGGCAGCCCCCGGAAAAACGGTTTCTTGGCTATGACCCTTTTGATGGCCTGAACAGCCCGCTGATAGCAAAAACCATTTTCGGGAGATCCAGGTTTATACGCCTGGCCTGGGTGCAGTTTTTTAAAAAAAGCCCGGTCAATTTACGCAGGCTGGCCCTGGTCAAGCCGGGGTATAACCCCCAGGCCCTGGGCTTGTTTTTGTCTGCCTATAGCTTGCTCTATAAGAAATTTGGCCGCCAAGGAGATTTACAGGCGGTGAAGTTTTTAATCGAAAAAATTAAGGCAACCAAAATTTCCGGCTATGCCGGGGCCTGCTGGGGATATAACTTCAACTGGCAGGCACGGGCTTTTTACCAGCCGCGCAACACCCCCATGATTGTGCCCACTACAGCCGTTTTTAATGGTTTACTGGCCGCTTATGCGCTAACGAAAGACCAGGAAGTTTTAGCCCTGGCCTTATCCGTAGCGGATTTTATAACCACCCACCTGAACCGCAGCTATGCGGCAGACAGCTTTGCCTTTTCGTATTCCCCGGCTGACCATTCGGTAATTTACAATGCCTCGTTAATGGCCTCACAGGTGCTGGCCAGCGTGTACCATCACACGCAAGAGCAAAAGCTTCTGGCCGATATTGAGGCCTCGGTTAAGTTTTGTCTCAACCATCAGCACCCTGACGGCCACTGGACGTACGGCACCAAACCTTACCACCAATGGATAGATAATTTTCATACCGGTTATAACCTGGAAAACCTGGCCAAAATTGCCCGCTATGTTGCAGTCCCCGGCCTGCAGGAAGCCATTGCCCGCGGCTTTGACTATTACATAACCACCTTTTTTACTGCCGATGGCCGGTGTAAATACTATGCCGGCAAAACCTATCCGCTTGATATCAATAACCCGGCACAACTATTGGCCACCTTGGTGGCCTTAGACCAAAAAACGGCTCATCAGGCGTTAGTTGGCAGGGTAATATCCCGGACAAATAAAACCATGCAAGACCACAAGGGCTACTTTTACTATCAGCAACACCCTTATTATACCAATAAGATAAATTATCTTCGCTGGTCACAGGCCTGGATGTTTTACGGCCTTAGCCAATACCTGTTTGCCGAATGAGTACGATTAATACCGTAAAATTATTTGACATTGATGTGCATAACCTGACCATGCAACAAACCGTTGCCCTGATTGATGCAGCCATCCAAAACAAACGCCAGGTTGTACACAACTGCATCAATGCCAACAAGGTAGTGTTAATTCAAAAAGATGAGGCATTAAAGCAAAGCCTGAAAGAGGCTGATATTATCAGTGCTGACGGCCAGGCCGTAGTCTGGGCTTCGCGCCTGTTTGGCACCCCCTTGCCCGAACGGGTGCCCGGTATTGACTTAATGGAGGAAATTATTGACCATGCGGCCAAAGCCGGCTACAAAATATTTTTTTTCGGGGCCGAAGAAGATATTGTGGCCAAAGTAGCCAAAATTTATGCTTCCCGCTATGGCAAGGCGCTGGTGGCCGGGTATCGTAATGGTTATTTCAACAAGGAAGAAGGGGCATCAATTGCCCGGGAAATTAATGCATCCGGGGCTGTAATACTGTTTGTGGCCATTCCTTCGCCACAAAAGGAGCTTTTTATAAAAAAGTATAAAAGCCAAATGCCCAACGTCATGCTGATGATGGGGGTGGGGGGAAGTTTTGATGTTGTTGCCGGAAAAGTAAAACGTTCGCCCAGGTGGATGCAGGACAATGGCCTGGAGTGGCTCTACCGGCTGATTCAGGAGCCCCGGAAGATGTGGCGCAGGTATTTGCTGGGCAATTTCAACTACATTTGGCTGACATTCAGGGCCATCCAACAGCATAAAAACAAGAAAAAATAGAAAAAACTTGTGTTTTTATTGCTTCTAACGCTAACTTTGTTTGCTTTTTAAACCTTTTATTAACCACGGGTGTCTAACCCCATATAACCAAGACCACAAAGGTTACTTTTTGGTAGCCAAACGAATAAGGATATACAATGCCGAAGTCTTTTCATTTAAAGCTCAAAACCATCTATTATGTTGGCGACCTGGTGGCACTCAACCTGGCTATCTTTTTTGCCTCCACCATTAAATTTGCCAATGGTATTGAATACCATGCCGACCGGTACCCGGAACTGTTTATTGCCTTTAATGCTTCCTGGCTATTGCTGGTTACCCTGGCCAAAGCCTATGACCTGCCGCGGATTGAACGGGTATCTACCCGTATATACCGCATCCTGGGGCTGATTGTCTTTCACGGCTTGCTGATTGCCGGGTTGTGGGTTGGGGCCAAAGCCTATTATTATTCACGGGAGTTCCTCCTGCTCACCTATTTGTTCTTTACCGGCTTAATGATCGTCTGGCGTACCACGTTGATCTATGCCCTGCGTGTTTACCGCAAGACAGGCCTTAACCATAAAAACGTTGTGGTATATGGCTATGGCGATATTGCTAATGAATTAGTGGTGTTCTTCCGCGCCCACCCCGAATACGGTTATCAGTTTAAAGGCTTTTTTGATGATAAAATAACCGATGGCTGGGGAATTAAAGGGTCTTTCAAGGAGATTAAGGAGTATGTGAAAGCGAATAAGATAGATGAAATTTATTGTTGCCTGCCTTATGTTAACTATGAAAATATCCGGGACCTGATTGATTTTGGTGATGAGTCGCTGGTGAAAATCAAGCTACTTACCGATTTCCGTGGCTTCTCCTCCAAAGGTGTGGCCTTGCAGCGCTACGATCATATCCCCATCCTCTCGGTAACATCCACCCCATTGGATGATTGGAAGAACCGTTTTATCAAACGAAGCTTTGACATTGCTTTTTCCCTTTTTGTTATTGTATTTATCTTCTCCTGGCTGTTTCCCATCATCGCTTTGCTGATTAAGCTCGAGTCGCGGGGGCCGGTGTTTTTTAAACAAAAACGCACCGGGCAGGACAACAAGGATTTCTATTGTTACAAGTTCCGCTCCATGACCGTGAACCAGGATGCTGATAAAAAACAAGCCTCCCGCAACGATGGCCGGATTACCCGTATCGGCCGGTTTATCCGCAAAACCAGTATTGATGAGCTACCGCAATTTTTTAATGTCCTGAAAGGCGAGATGTCGGTTATCGGCCCCAGGCCCCATATGCTTAAACATACGGAAGAGTATGCCAAAAAGGTAGAGAAATTCATGGCCAGGCACTTTGTGAAGCCGGGAATTACCGGCCTGGCCCAGGCAAAAGGCTACCGGGGCGAAACCATTTACCTGCATCAAATGCGCAACAGGGTTAAGTTGGATAGGTTTTATGTAGAAAATTGGTCTATTTTGCTGGATATAAAAATTCTGGCCATGACCACGCTAGCCATGCTTAAAGGAGACGATAATGCCTTTTAATATTGCCGCAGTACTTATTTCGCTGGCGGTATCATTACTTCTCATGCCCCTGCTCATTAAGCTTTTTGCCCGCAGAAGCCTTATTGACAAGGTTGAACGGAGAAAAATCCATGATCGGGAAGTGCCTACTATGGGCGGGGCCGGCTTTGTCGGGGCCTTTGCCATTACCATCCTGCTGATGGGCTCTTTTGAGCAATTAAGCCTGCACCGGGTGGAGTTGCTCACCATCTCGGTAATGTTTGTGGTGGGCCTGCGTGATGATTTAATTGAACTGAATGCCATCTCCAAACTGATAGCCCAACTGGTGCCGGCTATTTTACTGATCTTTCTGACCAACCTTGTTTTTCCTTCGCTTTATGGTTTCCTGGGAATAAATGAAATCCCCTACTGGCTGGGGGCGCTGATTTCCTTGTTCACCATTATCGGCCTCACCAACTCTTACAACCTGATAGACGGCTTAGACGGGCTGGCCGGTTCGCTCGCGGTACTGGCTGCTATTTTGCTGG
>JALSJF010000169.1 GCA_026989505.1 Cyclobacteriaceae bacterium | reverse complement strand
AAGCCGAATTTTTTATTCCGCTGGTGGTTGACCAGCTGATGGCTACGGGCAAGGTGAAGGTGAAGATCCTAACCAGTACGGCCCAGTGGATGGGGGTAACCTACCGCCAGGATAAACCGGTGGTGATGGAAAAAATTCAGGCCCTGGTAGCAGCCGGGGAATACCCCGGTTCGTTATTTGCTTAGCCGTGCTTGCGCCATTCCCGTTGTAAGCCTCACCCGCAAGGCCCGATACAGCGTACCGGCAAACATGGGTTCAACTGATACTTTCTCAATAATGTTCTGTGGGTTTTACTTATATCGACTAATGGCTACACACAGGGCGGAGCCTGCCCCGGTCCCTTATGTTTGTCCCGGAATGACTAACCCGGATTCACGATTTTCGTGAATAATCCGGGTTAACAAGCGTTCGTAACGAAGGAATTAAATGCTTTTTACCAACACATCGGCCAGCGCCTGCATATCAGCCACCGAATTATGCACATAAGGCGATACCCTTATAGCGTTGCCCCGGTAAGATACATAGATGTTTTTTGCCGTCAGGGCGTTTTTAATTTTCGCTGCAGGCATGGCTTCATGACGGATACCAAACAGGTGGCTGGCCCGCCAGTGTTTATCTTCTACCCAAAAGCCCGCGGCCTGCAATTCCTTAAGCGGCCCTTCGGTGATATCCGTGCAATATTCCTGGATGCGGCCGGGTGTCCATTCGTTTAACTGCCTGAGCCCCTGCAACAGCATGGGTACCAGCACAAAATTGCTTTGCTCGCCCATGCCAAAGCGCAAAGCCCCCGGCTGGTACGCCTCTTCGTATGCTACCAGGCCGGCAAAGTCTTCGCTGTTTAACCGGTTAAGCCAGTTTTCTTCTATGGGCAGGCCCCCGGTAAAATAATCGCCATACCAGGCTACTCCCAGGCCATAGGCGCCCAGTAACCATTTGTAACCGGCACAAATCAGCGCATCGGGTTGTATCTTCAGGATATCAAACGGATAAGCCCCCACACTTTGGGTACCGTCCACAATCAGCAGCGCCCCAACCTCACGGGTCCTCTCCCTGATGGCGGCCAAATCAAACAGGGTGCCATCGGCCCAATGCACCTGGCTGATGGCTACCAGGGCGGTACGGGTCGTAATGGCTTCTATCAGTAGCTGGTTCCACTTGGCGCCCCGGCCTTCGCCCGCAGGCGGCTCTACGGTTACCAGTTTACCCCCCTGCCGGGCAGTGGCGCTCATCCAGGGGTAAACATTGCTGGGGAATTGCTCTCCGGCTACCACCACCTCCTTGCCCCGCAGGTTTACATTATGGGTTACCGTAGCCATGCCGTAAGATACCGAGGGGATAAGGGCGATGCGGTTGGGCTCCGGGTTATTGATCAGGCTGGAAAACGCCTGACGGATATTTGCCGGCCCACTAAAGAAATCGTCAACGGCAAGCGTATAGGGGTGGGCTTTGGCACGCACACCTGCCAGGCCCGCTTCGGTAACCGATTTGAGCTGGGGCGACATAAAAGCCCCGTTGAGGTAATGTATGTTTTCCGGCAGCTCAAATTTGTCTGCTTGCAAGGTTAGTTTATCCATAGAATAAAAGTAAAACGAATATTTTATCTTTAGCGAAATTTTATACCGATGGCCGAAAAGTCAACGAAATTTCAGACACTATTAATCCTGCTGCTTACCACGCTGGCCTTTGCCGGCATCTACGCCTACATTTTTGACCAAAAGCTGGATTTAAATGGCGACAATGCCAATTATTACATGCTGGGCAAGGCCCTGGCCGCGGGTGAAGGGTATGTCAATATTAATAATATCCGTAAACCACCCAACAATCATTTTCCTCCCGGTTATCCGGTCCTGGTCAGCGGTTTCATCAAGGTTTTTGGCGATTCCATGACCGCCATTAAGTTGGCCAATGGCTTTTTGTTCCTGCTGACCCTGGTAGCCCTTTATTTTTTAATCCGTAAGCTTACCGGCCGTACGGTTACGGCCGTAATTGTGGTGTTTCTGGTTATGCTTAACAGTCACTTGCTGCGCTACGCCACCATCATCATGACCGAAGTGCCCTATTTGTTTTTTTCCATCACGGCCCTTCTGGCATTGCTGAAAATTGATACCCAAAAGCCACTTTGGCGCGACCCCTGGTTTGGCCTGGCCTTACTCCTGCTGACCATAACATTTTATATCCGCACCAGCGGCATTGCCCTTGTTGGCGGGGTAGTACTTTATTTACTGATGCGTAAACGCTGGCGTTATGCCCTGGGGCTTGGGATGGGTTTTCTCCTGCTTACCGCCCCCTGGCAAATCAGGAGCCAGAAACTGGGAGGCAGCTCTTATACCAAACAATTGGTCATGGTAAATCCCTACCGCCCCGAAATGGGCACGGCTGACTTCGGTGATTATGTTGACCGTATAGGCAAAAATATCGCCCGTTACCTGAGCAAAGAAATTCCCTCGGCAACCTTGTCCTTTATCCGGCCTAATTACCGCCAACCGGCCGCGGCAGGGTACTGGTTGCTTGGCCTGGGCTTGCTGGCGTTGTCCCTGTACGGCATTTGGCAACTGCCTGGGGTTAAATTACTTATCCTGGCGTACCTGGCCGGCACTTTTGCCATTTTGTTGTTGTGGCCGGATGTGTGGGTAGGCGTGCGCTTTCTGCTGCCGGCTGTGCCTTTTTTGCTTACCGGGATTGTCTTTGGCCTGCAGGAGGCCGTTAGAAAAATAGGGCCTGCTGACAACCTGGTGTGGCGCTGGTTACCCTTGTTACTCTGCCTGCCGTTCCTGCCCGGCCTGAAACCCCTGCACGAAAAGGCCACAGCTAAACTTACCCCCAGTTGGCAAAACTATTTTTCCCTCGCCCGATGGGCAAAGGGCAACCTGGGGCCGGAGGTGGTTATATCCTGCCGAAAGCCCACCATGTTTTATCTTTATTCAGGCACCTACACAACAAACTATAAGTATGCCCGGGATGATCAGGAGTTGCTCCGTGACCTGGAGGCCCGTGAGGTAGAGTATGTGGTGCTCGACCAATTAGGCTACAGTTCTACCGGCCTTTACCTGTGGCCGGCCATTGAGCAGAACCCCGACCGGTTTGAAATTGTGCAGAAGCGTAACAACCCTGATACTTACCTGCTAAGGTTTTATCCGTAAAGTATTTCTCATAACGGCTGCTTTTATTTGGCTGAAAGGTATTTTTCATCTATTTTTAGGCTGATTCGGTTACTTCTAACCTAAAAGTACCATAAACAGGGTGACTACTAGTTATGAAAAAGCTTTCCAAAAGAGTATATAAAGGGATAGAATATGTCCGCCTCGGTTCCCTTTCCCCGGCCCAGGCCGAGTCGCTCAAACAAACGCTCAACAACCACACCCTGATTAAAATCCTGCATGAAGAGGTGATATTGACCGATTGCGTACTTTATTCGGCTTATGAAGCATGGTATGAAACGTATAGTACCGAAAAAGAAACGGCACCGGTTAGCCCGTTGCCGCAGTTAAGCAGCCCTGTAACCGCCCATTGAGCTTATCCCCTCTGGCCCTGCTGCTGATTATGACAGTTTGGCATACTCCCCTGCCAAAACCCAATTGGAACAACTTTTGCAAAAGGCTTGTCAATGAAAAAGTATAGGTGTTCTATACGGTGAAGTTGAACAAAGAAGCATAAACTATGAAAGAATCAGGAACTATCTCAATTCATTCAGAGAATATTTTCCCTATCATTAAAAAATTCCTTTACTCCGACCACGAAATATTTCTCCGGGAGTTGGTAGCCAATGCCGTGGATGCCACCCAAAAGCTTAAACGCCTTTCCGCACTGGGAGAAATCCCTGACGATATTGGCGATGACCTGAAGATTGAAGTTGAATTTGATAAAAAGAAAAAGACCATTACCATCAAAGACAAAGGTATTGGGATGACGGCCGAAGAGATTAAAAAGTACATCAACCAAATTGCTTTTTCGGGCGCGGAAGAATTTCTGGAAAAGTACAAAGACAAAGGCGAAGAACAGCAAATCATCGGGTTCTTTGGCCTGGGCTTTTACTCAGCCTTTATGGTGGCCGATAAGGTGGAGATTATTACCAAATCGTACCAGAAAGGGGCGGCAGCGGCCCACTGGGAGTGTGACGGCAGCACCGGCTTTACCATCAAACCTGCCAAACGCAAAGATCGTGGCACCGATGTCATCCTGCACATCGCCAAAGATTCAGAAGAGTTTCTTGATGAGTTCAGGCTTAAAGGCATCCTGGATAAGCACTGTAAATTTTTGCCGGTAGAAATAAAGTTTGGCACCAAAGATGAATATGTGCCCGATGGTAAGGACAAAGACGGCAAAGAGAAGACGAAAAAGGTTACGGTTGACAATATCATCAACAACACCCGGCCTTTGTGGGTAAAACCACCCTCAGAGCTTAAAGATGAGGACTACCTGGCGTTTTATAAAGATTTATACCCCTTTGCCGAAGACCCGTTGTTCTGGATTCACCTGAATGTGGATTACCCGTTTAACCTTACCGGGGTGCTCTATTTCCCACGTATTAAAAAGGATATCGAAATCCAGCGCAATAAAATACAGCTCTACTCACGGCAGGTATTTATTACCGATGAAGTAAAAGATGTGGTGCCTGAGTTCCTGCAACTCCTGCACGGGGTAATTGACTCACCCGATATTCCGCTGAATGTCTCGCGCAGTTTCCTGCAGTCGGACAGCAATGTGAAAAAAATCAACGGGTATATCACCAAAAAAGTAGCCGACAAGCTTGCCGGGCTGTTTAAAAACGATCGCCAGGCCTATGAAGCCAAGTGGGACGATATTGGCCTGTTTGTGAAATATGGTATGATCAGCGAGGAGAAGTTTTATGAAAAAGCCAAAGATTTTGCCTTATTCAAAAACCTCGAGGGCAAGTACTTTACCCTGGAAGAATACAAAAAGAAGGTTGAAAAAACCCAGACCGATAAGGATAAAAACGTAGTTTACCTCTATGCCACCGAACCGGCCAAGCAAGACACGTTTATCCGGTCGGTGAAAAACAAAGGGTATGATGTGCTGGTGTTTGATTCCATCATCGACAGCCACTTTATCAACCTGCTGGAAGAAAGACTGGAGAAGGTACAACTGAAAAGGGTTGATGCCGATACGGCCGACAAGCTCATCGATAAAGATGACAAAGTGGACAGTGTATTGGGCGAGGACGATGAGAAGAAGGTGAAAGAAGTGTTTGAAAAAGCCATTGCCGACCCCAACATGACCGTTAATGTGGCTTCGTTACCGGTTGACGAAATGCCGGTGGTTATCACCATGAGCGAATTTATGCGCAGGATGAAAGATATGGCTGCTACCGGAGGCGGTGGGTTCCCGATGATGGGGGGCATGCCCGACCAATATAACGTAACAGTAAACGCCAACCACCCGATAACCCAAAAAATACTGGCGGCAAAAACAGCCAAAAAGAAAGAAACCCTGGCCAAACAGGCTTTCGATCTGGCCTTGTTGTCACAAGACATGCTTTCGGGCAATAAACTATCCGAATTTATCGAAAGAAGCGTGAAAATCATTGCCAAGTAGCATTGGCTGCGTAAGTTTGGTTATCATTTGGTAACAAGTTACCAAATGATAACCCTTTTTATTTTATGAACACTGTCATCAACAAGCAAGTTAAGGTTATCGACCTTGGTGAGATAGATTACCGGGAGGCGTGGGACTATCAGGAAAACCTGTTTCAGGAGATTATTGACCTAAAGCTGGCTAACCGCAATTTGCCGGCAGCAGCGCAGCAGCCAACCCCAAACTATCTTATTTTTTGTCAACACCCGCATGTTTATACCCTCGGTAAAAGCGGCTCCGAAGAAAACCTCTTGCTTGATGCACAGGGCCTGGCCGCCAAACAGGCTACGTATTATAAAATTAACCGCGGGGGCGATATTACCTACCATGGCCCGGGGCAATTGGTATGTTATCCTATTCTGGATTTGGATAATTTTTTTGCCGATATCCACAAGTATTTAAGGTTGCTGGAGGAAGCCGTTATCAACACCCTGGCAGGCTTTGGCATCAGGGCCGGCCGCATGGAAAAGCTCACCGGGGTATGGCTCGATTTTGACGATACCCATAAAGCCGGCAACCGCAACCCCAGAAAAATTTGTGCTATGGGGGTGCGCAGCAGCCGCTGGGTTACCATGCACGGCCTGGCACTGAATGTAAACACCAACCTCGAATATTTCGGCAACATCATTCCCTGTGGTATTAACGACAAAGCCGTAACCTCCATGGCCGAAGAACTGGGGCAACCGGTGGCAATGGCGGAAGTTCAGAAAACATTACAGCAACATATTTTTACCCTCTTTGCCATGCAACCGGTATGAGAAAGGATATTGTTATCCCTGAAATCAAAAACGTTACCGTAGTGGTTAAACCGCCAGAACAAAGGGGGCATTGGAGTGTGCATTTGGTCAACACCAATAATTTTCCTATTGAAAACGTATTGGTGGCTACCAAAGGGTATAGCAAAACATCCGCGGACCGGGAAGAAACTTCGGTGCTCAGGCATTTTTTTGATCAATTGGGGCCCGGTCAATCGTTGCAGGTTGAACTGATTGACCCACAGGTTTTTCACCTGTTTAACGAATATGCAGTAACCTATTATGTGGATAAAGAAATCTACTATAAAAAATTCATCTTTGTGCCTGGTAGCATCACTCCGGACAACCTTATTTTTAACCCGGTTTTGCAGGCCAACGTGATTACCCATGCTTAACCGGGGGCTAACCCGAAACTACTTACTGAAACTGCTTCAGGATTTTGATATCTTCAAAAGCCCTGGTTTTGTTGATACGCTCTATTGACGGTTGGCGGTCTTTGCTTAACCCTACCTTAAAATAAGTCCTGAAATAAGGAATACCCTGAATTAATTCACATAACATATTTCCTTCTTCCCCTACACAAAGTTTCACCGGGTTAAGGGTGGAGACATTCACATTAATGGTTTGATAGGGCGTAAAGGTGTACGCCTTGTCATCAATGGTCATGGTTAACGGCCCCCTTAACTCACCCTTTTTCATCCGGTAAAAGGTAACCACGCCCTGGGGGTCATCTGCAGAGGCCCTGGGCGTAAAAGACAACAGGTTGTACTGATTGATTAACCTTCTGACATTCTCCAGGGTATAACTATCGGCCGTTATGGCCTGCACTATCTCCGGCTGGTCGGCCACATAGGTTTTCAGGGTATCCATGCTTTTGGCTTTGCTGGAACCGAAGCTATAGGGGAACAACATAGCAAGCCGGTCGTCTTTGCCTATATAGAAGTATTCCAGCGGCTTGCCGTCAGGCCCCTTTTGGTAGTCAACACGATAGCTATAGGTCTTAATCTTACCCGGGGCGCCATAGGGCAAAAACTGATAATCAATATCGGTATCGCCCGAATTATCCGGCACCTTTATGCGTAAAATATCGGCTTCCTCGCCAAACTTATAATAGCCAACTACACTGTCAATCGCTATTTCTATCTTCTCCCGGCTAAACGATTCCCAAACATTCAGGTAGCCCGGTTGGGCCTCCATTTTCATGTAGGGGATTACCTTCCCTGACGTAAGAATAAGGTTAGCCTGCCCGTAAGAGTTAAGCACACTTAAGGTTAAAAGTGCCAATAAGTTAAAACGCCTCATAAAAATCACCATCGTTATGTAAATCAGCCGGTAAAGATATTGATATGCAACAGTTAAAAGAAAACAAACCACCATCTTTATTTACCTGCAAAAATAATTCCAGGGGCGTTGTCTGTAGTTTCACAATCCGGCCAGCACTTTAGTTATCCCGAAAATTCATTAGGATTTTCTGCCACAGCGTTAAAAAACAAAACCGGTGAGCTGGTAGCCGGAACGCCATCAGTTGGCGAATGGCAACCCCTTGGGTATCCCGATAGTATACAGGAGATATGAAACGGGCTATTTTCAGGATAAGTTTTGTTATTTGGTGAAAAAATGATTTTATCAATAGCTTAACCCTGAGCCCGGGGGGATTAAGAAATAACCTTCTTCCGGACTCAGGTAAGCTAAAAGTAAGCCAACATAAAACTTCTAAATCAGGAATGCTGCCAGAAGCGTACATACTAATAAAATATAAACTGCGCCAATCAGTAACTTATAAAACTTCAACTCCCTGCTTTTCATAACCTTAAAAAATTTGGTACACACAGCATAGTATCATAACCGTGCCAAGTCAAATCGAATAATATAAAGCTAAGATAATCAGAAGGTTACAAGAAAGGCTTGTTGAATGTATTCCCAAAATGGGAAAACGGCTTGCCGATTGGGAAAAAACAACGGGTTATCGCAGGGGTATCACCTGGCAGTGCAGGTCATTTTCTACCAGTAGGGCATGGTTGTCGGGCACTTTTCGCCATTCTTCTTCAAACTCGTCAAGTTTTTCGGAAACCACCAGTACGGAGCCAGGCGGACCATCCTCCGGTAGCATTTGGCAAAGGTTGCCCCGGCACGCATATTTTTTTCCTTTCGCGTAATAGAGGGTGCGCGACTCTTCCTTCGGGTTAGTGCTGTAGCGGGTGGCCAGCAGGCGGGCGCCATCGGTTACCACCATATTATATACTGAGGCCGAGGACAGGCCTCGTTTGGTTTTCAGGATTTCAATGTCGGCAAAAGTCTGGCGGAAGCAATCGGCCAGAAACTTCAGCGGCAATGCATCGCCTTGTTTACCCTGGGCAAGGTCAGCTATTTTTTGCATAAACAACGCAAAAACATGTTCACTATCGGTCTGGCCGTTTATCCATTGGTAGTAATGGTTCGACAACCTATTTATCAGGTCGCGTTTGATTTCTTTAAAATTGCGGATGCCGCCATTGTGCATCATCAGGTATTGCTGGTAGCGGAACGGGTGGCTGTTGGCCAGCGAAATATCACCTTCGGTAGCCGCCCGGATGTGGGCAAAGATGCAGTTCGACTTGATAATGCCGGCATTAATTTTCAGGTTCTGGTTGTTCCAGGCCGGGGTAATGGCTTTAAATAAGCCGGGCTCGGGGCGGATGTTTTTACTGTACCAGCCCATACCAAAGCCATCGCCATTCAGGGGCTCGGGCGTTTCGCGGGCGTGGTAGCTCTGGTGAATGAGGGAATTCCTGGGTTTGGTAATCAGGTCTTCGGCCAGCACAGGTTCGCCCAGGTAAGCAACAAAACGGCACATACTATTACAGGTTTAGCCGCTTAAAGGTACAAATTTTACGGCTCTCCGGGCGGCCGGCAGGAGGTCATAGTAAAACGGGCTCAAGTGAGCATGCCGCCATCTACCTGGATTACCTGGCCACTGATATAGGAAGAAAGGTCTGAACCGAGGAACACGGCCAGGTTGGCCACATCTTCGGGGGTGCCGCCCCGTTTCAGGGGGATGGCATCGCGCCAGCTTTGCACGGTTTTCTCATCAAGCTGACCGGTCATTTCGGTTTCGATAAACCCCGGGGCAATGGCATTGGAACGTATCCCGCGTGAACCCAGCTCCAGCGCTACCGATTTGGTAAAGCCGATAATACCGGCTTTGGAAGCGGCATAATTGGCCTGGCCGGCATTGCCTTTCAGCCCCACTACCGAAGTAAGGTTGATGATGGAACCGCTACGTTGTTTCATAAAGGTACGGGTGGCCGCTTTAACGGTATTGAAAACCGACTTCAGGTTGATAGTAATCACCCTGTCCCACATTTCTTCGTCCATGCGCATGAGCAGGTTATCTTTGGTAATGCCGGCATTGTTTACCAGGATATCAAGGCTGCCAAACGCTTCAACAACCGTAGCGATTAGTTCGGTTGCAGCCGCATGGTCTGAGGCATCGGAGCGGTACCCTTTGGCTTTCACCCCTTTGCCGGCCAGTTCGGCCTCCAGGGCCTGTCCTTTTTCTATACTTGATAAATAGGTGAAGGCTACATGGGCCCCTTCTTCGGCAAATTTCAGGGCGATGGCCCGGCCTATTCCTTTGGAAGCCCCGGTGATCAGGGCGGTTTTTCCGGCTAGTAAATTCATATTTTCAGCGTAAGTTTGGGCAAAAATATAGGTATTCACCCATATTTAAAATTTATCTGAAGGGCAATTGGTTTCGTTGGGAATACCAGGGTAAATTTTTTTGCCTGCACAAAATCTTTACCTTTGCGCACACATAAATATGTTGAATCGATTATCCTAAAGTTATGGCAGATACAAAATATGATCTTATCGTTATTGGCAGCGGCCCCGGGGGGTATGTAGCCGCTATCCGGGCTTCACAGTTGGGCATGAAAGTAGGGGTGGTAGAGAAGGCCGAACTGGGCGGTATCTGCCTTAACTGGGGCTGTATTCCTACCAAGGCACTGTTGAAGAGTGCCAATGTTTTTGAGTACATTCAGCATGCCCGGGATTATGGCATCAACGTTAAAGAGGCCAGTATTGATTTTGCCGGTATGATCCAGCGCAGCCGCGAGGTAGCCGGGGCCATGAGCAAAGGCATTCAGTTTCTGTTTAAAAAGAATAAAATTGATATTATTACCGGTTTTGGCAAGCTTAAGGCCGGAAAAAAAGTAGAGGTTGACCATGACGGCAAGAAATCCGAGTATGCGGCCGGTCATATTATTGTGGCTACCGGGGCCCGCTCCAAAGAACTGCCGGCTATGCCTATTGACGGCAAGAAAATAATCGGTTACCGCCAGGCCATGACCTTAAAAGAACGGCCTAAAAAAATGGTGGTGGTGGGCTCAGGCGCTATTGGGGTAGAGTTTGCTTATTTTTATAATACCATTGGCACCGATGTGACCATTGTAGAGTTCCTGCCCACTATTGTGCCGGTAGAAGATGAAGAGGTGTCAAAACAACTTGGCCGTTCATTCAAAAAAGCCGGCATTACCATTAAAACCAGTGCCGAAGTTACTGCGGTTGACACCAAAGGCAAGGGGTGCAAGGTAACCGTGAAATCGAAAAAAGGCGAAGAGGTTATTGAATGTGATATCGTGTTGTCGGCAGTAGGTGTAACCACCAATCTTGAGGGCATCGGCCTGGAGGAGGTAGGGGTGGCTACCGACAAAGGTAAAGTAATTGTTGATGACTACTACCGTACCAATATTCCCGGTATTTATGCCATTGGCGATATCGTACACGGCCCGGCTTTGGCCCACGTAGCCTCGGCCGAGGGCATTACCTGTGTGGAGAAGATAGCCGGCCAGAACCCCGAGCCGATTGATTATAACAATATCCCCGGTTGTACCTACTGTAGTCCGGAAGTAGCCTCGGTAGGCTATACCGAAAAGGCGGCCAAAGAGGCCGGTTATGAAGTTAAGGTGGGTAAGTTCCCGTTTACTGCCTCGGGCAAGGCTAAGGCAGCCGGGGCCCCGGAGGGCTTTGTAAAAGTGATTTTTGATGCCAAATACGGGGAATGGCTGGGCGCCCACATGATTGGGGCCAATGTAACGGAAATGATTGCCGAAGTGGTAGCTGCCCGCAAGCTGGAGACCACCGGCCATGAAATCATCAAATCAATTCACCCGCACCCAACCATGTCGGAGGCGGTAATGGAAGCCACCGCTGCGGCTTATGATGAGGTGATTCATTTATAGGGTTAGCCCCGGCTGGACCGGAGTTTAAGGAACCCGATGTAATTAACAAACAGGTGTCTGGCACTTGATTCATATCATGATCTTGAATGAATAATTTGGGTTAGGCGCTTTGCTGTTCTACTAATCTCACTGCTATGGCATATTTATTTGAAACATTTACGGGTTGGCAAACCTATTGTAAAAAGCATAAAGTCAGCCTGGTGCAATCGGTCATTGATTATGAAATCAGTGAGAAGGGCGCTACCAGAGAAGCAATTATGGCGGGTGTGGCGGCCAACTATCAGGTGATGAAGGAGGCCGTGGCCACTGGCTTTAGCGAAGATATGACTTCCCGTTCGGGGATGATCAACAACAGTGCTAAAAAAGTTTATCACAGCAAAAAAACCGTGCTTTCCCCACAGTTTCAGCAGTTGGTGGCGCGGGCGTTAAGTGCTAAAGAGGTGAACTCCTGTATGGGGCGGGTGGTGGCGGCCCCCACTGCCGGTGCCTCGGGTATCATGCCGGGCGTGCTTTATACCCTGCAGGAGTTGCACAACCTGCCCGATGAAAAGATGCACGAAGCCTTACTCTTAGCGGCCGGCATCGCCCTGATTATAGAACACCAGTCGAGCCTGGCGGGGGCTGTTGGCGGTTGCCAGGCCGAAACCGGCAGTGCGGCAGCCATGGCTGCCGGGGCCATAGTTTATTGCCTTGGGGGCCGCACCGAAGAGATTTTTAATGCCGTGGCCATCACCATCCAATGTATGCTGGGGCTGGTATGCGATCCGGTAGCCGGCCTGGTAGAGGTACCTTGCGTGGTGCGCAATGCCAGTGCCGCGGCCATTGCCAACAGCGCTGCGCAGATAGCCCTGGCGGGGGTAGATTCGGTTATCCCCGTAGATGAATGTGTTGAGGCCATGGGCGAGGTGGGCGAAAGTATGGAGAACCGCTATAAGGAAACGGCCCTGGGCGGCCTGGCTACCACCAAAACCGGGCGGCAAATAGCCAAGCGGGTGCTCATCCGCGATATTGACATCCTTCCTGACCAGGAAAGCTGAGCGCAGCCACCTGCCGGGCCGGTCTATTTACCGGTTATCGATTATGGGGCCGCCCGCAGAAAATCGCGTAAGGCATCACCCGAATAATAAAAAGTATAGGTGATAAGGGTTGTCCACACAATACCCCATAACAGCATATAGCCAATGGTTTTTCTACGCGACCCGCCCAGGGCCATAACAATAAGGGTACCCCCGGGAGGGGAAAGCAGGATGGGCGTTAAAAAGGATACCCCCAACTCGCCATATTTGCGCCAGATTTTCACAAAACGTCTGTTTCTCCGGCTGAAAACCTTCTTCGGCTTAATGTATTTCCGTAAGACCTTTTCGCGGAACTGCTCCCCGAGAAATGAGAAGATCACCACGGTGGTCATCATACCGGCCACGGTGATAATTACGGTCACCAGGGGCGAGAGCCCGGCCGCATAGCCCATGGTAGGGCCAAAAATTATTTTAAACATGCACAACAGATAAATGGTTATTATCATGAACACCTCTTCCATACTTCAAGCAAAAAATTACCCAAACACCCGATAGGTGTAGTAAACGTAAATTACCAATAAAATAACGCCTTCCGGCCGGGATAGTTTTCTTTTATATAACATCAAAGGTAATATAAGCAGGGTAATACCGAGCATCCATAACATATCTACTTGCCGGATAAGTTCATTTACATGGATGTTTTTGACCATACTGGTAATGCCTAAAATTGACAGGACATTAAAAATATTAGAGCCTAAAAGGTTGCCAATGGCCAGGTCGGTTTCGCGTTTAAGGGAAGCTACGATGGCCGTTACCAGTTCGGGCAGGCTGGTTCCCAGGGCTACCACTGTTATACCGATTACCCGTTGGCTGACCCCCAGGAAAGCAGCCAGTTCTTTTGCCCCGCTCACAAACCACTGGGCGCCAAAATACAGGCCGCAGGCGCCTGCTAAAATCACCCCTATATCTTGCCAGACATTTTTTGAGGGGGCATCGGGTACATCCAGGTCCAGCTCCAGTTCCCGTTCGGCTTTCATTTTTATCCTTGATTTGCGGATGATAAAAAAGGTATAGCCCATCAGCGCCAGCACAAAAAAAGCGCCTTCATAGAAACTAAGCAGGTGGTCACTTACCCAAAAGTATAACAGTAGCGAGCTGGCCATAGTTACCGGCCAGTCAATACGGATACTGTCAGCATTCACCTTTACCGGCCCGATGAGGATAGTTACCCCCAGTACCAGCGCCAGGTTGCAGATGTTGGAGCCCACCACATTGCCCATGGCCAGGTCGGGGCTGCCGCTAAGGGCGGCATTTAAGCTGATGAGCAGCTCCGGGGCCGAGGTGCCGAAGGCCACAATGGTAAGGCCTACAACCAGGGGGGTCATGTGCAGGCGCAGGGCAATGCTCGAGGCCCCGCGCACCAGGTAATCCCCTCCCAGGATAAGCACTACCAGGCCAACTATCAGCAAGCCAATATCAATCAGCATGAACGTTACATTTTTGGTCCATAGGCCAGGTCTCCGGCATCGCCCAAACCGGGAACAATATATGCCTTATCGTTTAGTTTCTCATCTACCGCCCCACACCATAAACGTACGGGTATGTCAATATTTTCTTCCACATAGCAAATGCCCTCGGGGGCGGCAATAACGGCCAGTAAAAACACCCTTTCGGGCTTGCCATAGGCCTTTAATTGCTGAACGGTATCTACTACCGATCTGCCGGTGGCCAGCATGGGGTCCACGATAACCAGGGTGTTGCCGGCCAGGTCGGGTACGGCAAAGTAACCCAGTTCAATCAGGTTAGAGGCAGAAAAATCACGGGCCCTGAAAGCCCCCACAAAACCGGCATTGGCATGATCGAAAAAACCTTGTACCCCTTCAAAGAAAGGCATACCGGCCCGCATGATAGAGATAAGCACCGGTTGCTTTTTTATGACCTGTTGTTGTATGGTACTTAACGGGGTGTCAACCGTGGTTTCGCTGAAATCCAGCGCCTTTGACATCTCGTAAGCCAAAATTTCCCCCAGCCGCGCTAAGTTTTTTCTGAAACGAAGCCTGTCTTGCTGCACCTTTACATCCCTGATTTCAGCCATAAAATTATTGGCTACAGAATTTTCTTGCGTAAGGTTGTAAATATCCAATTTTGTCAATTTGTCTTCTAAGCCGGGGTGAGGCGCTTCTGACTTTGCAAGATAAAAGATAAAAAAGTGAATAGCAAAGGGGTTTTCTGTTAGTTTATGCCGCCAGCGGGATTTTTCTGTTAGCCCGGAAAATCCTGCTGGGTTTTCTGCTCATAAAGCCGGGCAAATATAAAATTTAGGTATTTATGATTTTCATGATATTCCTCCCGAAAACGTTGTTTTTTCAGCAAAGATACCTGGCCCGCCTATTTGCTTGCAGTTTTGCTGCGGCAGGAATAATTCGGGGTAAGGGCATGTTAGAGGCTGCCCAATTACCCTGCCGCCAGGCGTTGAATAGCCGGAAATAGAGCATGTTGATTTTATGTTTTTCGGGGCCAACCCTGCATTAACCAAATGTATATCAATAATTTACCCGTTATTTTCTGCCGTAGCCATAATTTATCCTATATAATCCGGATTAATTTATTCGGTAACCATTGCCCGGCCAACAACCGAAATGGCCTATCTTTGCCCCGCAAACCAACCCCCGGGCGCCACAGGTTAATTATGAAAATCAAGGATAAATCCTTT
>JALSJF010000168.1 GCA_026989505.1 Cyclobacteriaceae bacterium | reverse complement strand
GATAAGCCAACAAATTGCCGTTTAAAGGGTTTATTAACCATAAAAACGGCTTAAAAACCTGTTAAACCCGGATTATTCACGATTTTCGTGAATAATCCGGGTTAGCCCTCATTGCGCACAAGTTTTGCGCATAATTTTGGGTTAAGGTTTTTTAGATTGATTTCAAATTTTTATCAGGGGCTACAACAAGTAGCCCCTGATTTTTTATTCATACTTTCACCGTAGCGAGGTAGAGCTTGCTTTCGAGCCGGGCATACTGTTTTGGGTCGCCTTTGCGGATTACCATTTTGCCGCAGTTGGTGGCCTCGTGGTAATCATAAACCTGGTAAAGATAGGCGTGGTCGTTGGCAGCCAGCAGTTGCCTTAGCTCTTCGCTTATTTCAAAGGGGGTGGAGGGGCCTCCGGTACAGGCTACCACATATATTTGCTTGTGTTGCCCGTCAAACTCAAAACTGTCAATTTGGGTGATACCGTCAAAAGAGAATTTCACCAGGGCGGCTAAGTCGGGCTTATCGGCATGGCTGAGCATATATTGTTCATAGCGGATAACCCCATCAAGCACCGTATTATAGAGCAGTTCTGGCAAGGGCTCACCGGGTTTGCTGGTGGCCAGGCGGGTGTTTTCGGGCAGGATATTAAACAATTTGTCTTTAAACAAATCCAGGTTGATCTTACCGCCCCAGATATAATCGGCAACGCCCAGATAAACCGGCTCAAAGTCTTTGATAAAGGCGCGGCTCATGGCCACAATGGTTTCCCAGCCGATACGTTCGCCCAGGGTACGGTCAATTTCGGTAATACAATAAAGGTTTTCGGTATAATAATCAAACTTACGGATAGCAAAATTGCTCAGTTTATGCGTGCCCGAGCGCAGGCAATCGAGCTTAAAAATGAGTTTGCCGGCCGCTATGTCAATGCCTACACTAAAAAACAATTGTTTGTCGGCATGTTTTTGGTGCTTTATTTTGGCCCAGGTGAACGATTTAAAATGCCCGGCCACCTGCCAGTACCTTTCCCTTTCCAGCACATAACCATTGGGCAAAACGGCCTCACCCCAGGCATTGGTGGGGTGCATTAAGAAGTTGGCAAAATCCTGGCCTACAGCCTTTAGCTTCTCATCGGTAGCCTTGTAGGGGTTACCGGCATATTTGGCCAGGCGCTCAATCTGTTGCCAGTCGATAACCCCCGGGGAATAGGTTTTGCGGCCGGCCTGGGGCTTAACATGGTAGCGCACCGAATCGGAGATGCTGTCAATATCGCGCTTCAGGTTATGGTCGTTGTAAAACTTTATCAGCAAGTCATCCAATTGCGAATGTTCAATACCCTCGCCAAAAACGGCTTTCACCTCCATGGTAATCTGGTATTTGTTATGGTTGATAAACAGCAATTGCAGGGGCACAAACTCAAGCTGCCCGTTAATGGTGGCCGTGATGAATACCTCAGCCTGCTTAAAGGACTCTACATATTCTTGCGGATGGGTATCACGCAGGGCTACACTTTCTTTTACTTTTTTCAGCAGCAGTTGGGTAAGCTCTTTCATCTTGGTGTTTCTGTTTTAATAAGCAATTATAGTTCATCCTCCTGCAAGGCCGGGGGCAGGGTGCTTTCGGGTAAAATTTTCAGCAGTAAGGGCAAGGTTAAGAAACTGCCGGGCAGGGCAATGATAACAAACGTTGGCAACGATTTCAGGATATTGATAAGCTGTGTCCTCACTTTGATTTGCTCCTCTTCCGAAAGGTCGGTTTGGGCATGCTTTACCAGCAACTCCGATAATTCCTGGCTTTGTTTGATTTCGTTGCCAATCCTGCTTTCGTTTTTATGCATTACTTTCGAAATACGCGACACAAACTGGTCGCGGATATCGGTAAAACTGTTTTTGGCTTGTAAAAACGGAATATTGCCCCAATTGGAGATAACGAAGCTCTCAATGGCGACCATGCTTTGTTCCAATTCATCTTCGTTGAAGCCGAGTTTGCCGGCAAACTTGCCGATAAAACCACGCTCTTCCTCGGTGACTATCTGGTCGGCCCAAATGGTAAGGATGGCCAGTTCGAGGATATACTTTTTCAGCAACCAGTTGTTGGCGGCCGATAAGTCGAGTTCGGTGATCTGCACTCCGGTTTTAATGTAATTAGCTGCAGTTTCGGCCATGTCTTCCGGCAAATTGGCTGAGGCCAGAAACTGGTCGAACAGTATTTTTTCTTCTTCCTGTAGGGTATTGTCGGCATAGGCGGCACAGGCCATTACCTGCAACAGCAGCAGGTGCAAACGGTCGCGGTGCTGGCGTATTTTGGCCACCGTAGCTTCTTCATGGCGGCTGCCCAGCCACTCCCCAAAAAAGAAAACATCCAGAAACAGCAAACTGTTGCTAAAGAAGTTCAGCCAGAAATTGCCGGCTTCTGCGGTGTCGAGGTTCAGCCGGTCGTTTAACAATGACTCCACAATCTCCTCGTTGCTCAGCTTCTTGCCCCAAAAATTACGCTCTTTGATTTTTTTATGCGGAATAACATGGGAATAATACTCGATGATGGATTCGGCCAGATAGTGGACAAACGCATCCGGGTCCTGCGGGATAAGGTCATCGGCAGGGAAGACGGCAGTTTTGATAAACCCATCGAGGAGTACCAGTTTTAGCTTTTCGGACTGTGGTAACTCCAGGAACTCCGGGGTTTTAAACTCTTTGGGCAATACCGGATGCCCGTAGATTAACCCGCTGGAGTGGGTGGTTTTGTAAATGTATTTGTTCTTGTCGGCAATTTCCTGTTCCCTTTTGCTTGCCTGGGAGCTTATCAATTGCTTAAACCAACCCTTTTCAGACAGATTCATGGAGTGAAATTATAATAGATTAGGGTAACCATCACCATTTTGGCCGTGAAAATTTCATAAACAGGCATAAAAACAGCTAAATTTACGTTTCGCAGGAATTTTGCCCCGGAAAACCGGTGTATTTTCTACTTTTATGCTTAAACCCGCAGGCAAATGAAGAAATCGAAATTGTTATTTTTAATTTTCGCGCTGATCTTTCTGATTATCCTGATTGTCATCGCTGTAGATATTTCCTCCCGCACCACTTTCCCCGGGTAGCATGCGGCCTCATGCCAGCGTGAGGGGAACCGGCAGGTTATGCCTGGCTGAACAACCCGAAGAGTTCTATGTCAATTTTTTCCACGATGGTGGCAAAATCTTCGATGGTGGCCACAAAGTCCATCTCATTCACATCAAAAATCAGCAATTTGCCGAGGTCATAACGGCCAATCCAGTCTTCATAATGTTTATTCAGGTTCTTCAGGTATTCCAGTTGAATAGCATCTTCAAAATCACGGCCGCGCTTTTGTATCTGTTGTACCAGCTTGGGCATATCGGCCCGCAGGTAAATGAGCAAATCGGGTGGCTTTACAAACTGGATCATCGATTCAAAGATATTCAGGTAGCTTTGGTAGTCGCGGTCGTTGATATGGCCCGAAGCGTGCAGGTTGGCGGCAAAGATATAGGCGTCTTCGTAGATCGTCCGGTCCTGGATAACCGTATTGTCTGCTTTGCGGATGGTATTGATCTGATTGAAGCGGCTGTTGAGAAAATAAATCTGCAAATGGAAGGCCCAGCGCGGCATGTCCTGGTAAAAATCTTTTAAGTAAGGGTTGTTGTCAACAGATTCAAACTCAGGCTGCCAGCCATAGTGTTTGGCCAGCATGGTGCATAAGGTAGTTTTGCCTGAACCGATGTTGCCTGAAATGGCGATGTGCATAAGCGTTTTTTTTCAAAGCTAATTAAACAAATGCCTACTTTGAAGTCATGGTTGGGGAAATTATCCTGTAGCTTTGTAACCTATTGACAATTAACAGACTTAATGCTAGCAGGAATAGGCCGGTATAATGATTTGCAGGTGGTACGCAGCAGCCCGCATGGGCTGTACCTGGCCTTTGGCCAAACCGAGGTGCTGCTGCCAAACAAATATGTGCCGGAGAATAGTAAGGAGGGTCAGGTGGTCAGGGTTTTTGTGTATAAAGACTCCGAAGACCGCCTGGTGGCCACCACGTTGCAGCCGGCCGGGGTGGTGGGGGATTTTGTGGTGCTGGAAGTGGTGGCGGTAGCCCCTTTTGGTGCTTTTATGGAATGGGGCTTAGAGAAGCACCTGCTGGTACCTAAGGCTGAAATGGCGCAGAAAATGGAGGTAGGGAGGAAATATGTGGTGCGCATTGTACTTGATTACCGTACCGAACGCCTGATTGGCGTGAGCAAAATTGAAGGTTTTTTAACCGAACCGGAAGATTTGCAGCCGGGGGAGGAGGTAGCCGGCCTGATCTTCAAAAAAACCGACCTGGGCTATAAAGTGGTGGTTAACCAGCGATATAACGGTATTATTTACCATAATACTATTTTTACCCCGGTTACCCTGGGACAGGCCATAACCTGTTATGTGGATAAGGTACGTGCAGATGGTAAGATTGACCTACGCCTGAAAAAAGGCGGTCTGGAAAGCATTGACAGCGATGCCAACAAGCTATTGGCTTACTTGCAGGCGCAGGGCGGGGCTATAACATTAACCGACAAATCATCACCCGCAGCCATAAAAACAGCCCTCGGCCTGAGCAAAAAGGCCTTTAAAAGAGCTGTTGGCACTTTGTATAAGCAAAAGATTATCGTCCTGCACACCAACGGCATTAAACTCCTCGCCTGACCAGATGTGGCAATTTCTTGCCCGGGCTGTTGGTTGTCCGGCCCAGCTTTAAAATATCATTCGGGTTTTCGCACAGTACCGCTTTGCCGTGGGTAATGGCAATCGGGCCGCGCAGCAATTCGGGGTTATGCAGCAAGATGTTCAGCCAGCCATGCATGGTAAACACATTGCCCCTTACTTTTTCCTGGTAAGCAGGATGGGCTTTGTTAAGCAAGTTTTTAGGCGCATTGCCCAGCATCTGTACGATTTCTTTCCAGAGGGTAGTGGTGAGGCGAGTGGTGGTATAATCTATTTCGTTTACATTGGTAGAAATAGAATACGCCATCGCCCTGGTTTTCTTGCCCGTGGCCGTCCGCGGGTCGTAAATCAGTGTGAGTTCGTTAGGATGGAATTCCATGTTTATCGGGGTTTTGGTTATGGGCACATTTTTGCCAGTGTAGTAATATAAGGAATTATCCTGACTTATGCAAATTATCCGCTGGTGTAGTTTGGCATTATTGCCCCGAATTGCCTAACCCGGTTGCTGAAAAAGTGGTTATTTCCCCTCCCTGGCGGGTATAGGCGGTGGCCCGTCAGGAATGTAAGGTTTGTAAACATAATCACCTTTACGCTGGTTGAACTCGGCCCTGATGTCTTTCCGCAATTGTTCGTTCTGAAATAAGTCGATCATGGTTAGCGACAGGGCTTTGGCCGCATAGAGCATGCCTTTATGGCCGATAGAGGTACCGCCACAGGCTACCACGGGCCAGGCATGCCAGGGGGTGCCCTTGGCTGAGGTAGTTACCCCCAGCCTAATCTCCGGTACCACCCAGCTAACATCGCCCACATCGGTGGAGGCGCCATTGGGGCTGTCGCGGGTTTCTTCAAAGGGCTTTATCTCCCCGTCCAGGCCTACCTCGGGCCGGTTGGTGGCACGTTGGATAGCCTTGGCAAAGGCAATTTCCTCAGCAGTATAGGTTATCGGGCCCAGCAGGCGCAGGTTATTGTCCATTACCTTACCGCCCGTACGGTTGACCAGCACCTCGAAATCACCACCATTCAGGCTAACTTTCGCCTCAACCCCGGCCATTAACCCGGCCCCTTTGGCAATATCCTGCACCCGTTGGTAAACGTTGTCAACCCCCTCCCGTTTGGCATCCCTGATCCAGATCCACACCTTGGCATATTCGGGCACTACGTTGGGCACATCCCCGGCATATTTGGTGACATAATGAATCCTTACCGAGGGCTTTAAATGCTCACGCAGGGTATTTACGCCTACTACAAAAAGTTCGGCTGCATCGGCTGCACTGCGCCCGTTCCAGGGGTCGGCCGAGGCGTGGGCGGTACGGCCAAAGAATTCAACATTAAAATCAATCAGGGCTTTTGAGCTTTGCACATTGGCCTTGGTTTCCTGGCTGGGGTGCCAGTCGAGGCACACATCCAGGTCGTCAAACAGGCCATCGCGGGCCATATACACCTTGCCACCCACTGATTCTTCGGCCGGGGTACCATAAAAGCGGAGGGTGCCGCTAAGTTTGCCGGCTGCCAGCAATTCTTTAATAGCAATGGCCGAGCCCAGGGCGCCTACCCCCAGTAAATTATGGCCGCAGCCATGCCCGGGGGCGCCTTCATGCAGGGCCTCTTTATGGGGCACGGCCTTTTGTGAGATACCGGGCAGGGCATCAAATTCCCCTAACACCCCGATAATGGGCTTGCCCTGGCCGTATGAAGCAATAAAGGCCGTGGGCATGCCGGCCACTCCGCGCTCTACCGTAAAGCCCTGCTGTTCGGCATAATCGGCCAGGAGTTTGGCCGATTTGTATTCTTTTAAGGCCGTTTCGGCATTGGCCCAAACCTGGTCACTCAATTTAATTAACTCAGTTTTGTGGGCTTTTATAGTGGCCACAGCCGCCTGTTTTAGCTTCGGCAGCTTTTTTTGTGCCGGACTAAGCTGTGGAAACAGAAGCAGGGCTAAGACCAAGGGCAGGGGAAAGGTTTTCATCGCTAATACAGGTTAAGCCAGAAATATCGGCTTAAGGTATTAATTAAATTGCATAATGCAAAACGGGCTTATGCCACTTGCCCCGGGGTGGGGGGTAAGCGGTAGTTAACCGCATTTGCAGATGGTATCCAACCTTAAGTCATCCAATATTTCCACCAGGTGCCCTTTGGTTTTTATCAAGCCCTGTTCCCTGAACTCGGTCATCAGCCGGGAAACACTTTCCGGGGAAGTTGAAATCAGGTCGGCCATATCTTTACGCGAGATGGTCAATTGAAAAGGATTGGCTTCGTATAAGGTATTGCTCAGGAATAACAGGAGTTCGGCAAACCGGCCGTTGATCTGCTTTTGGGTAAGTGAGTACATTCTGTTGTAGGCATCCAGCAGGTTTTTGTTAAGTACCTTAATAATCTCTTTGGCAAATTCGGCATTTTCCAGCACCAGTTGGCGGAAGATGTTCACATCTTTCAGGCAAACCTCGGTGTCGGTCAGGGCTTCCGCAGAAAAGGGGAAAATGTCTTCGCCATACAAGGCCTGCACCCCAATAAAAGATCCGGGTTTGACAATGGTAAGAATGGTAACCTCGTCATCGTTGTCGAGGTAAAGTTTTACAAAGCCCTTTCTGATATAAATAATATGTGACATAAACATGCCCTGCTTGCACAGCAACTCCCCCTTTCTGAAGGTCAGCTCGGTACGGTGCTGATCAACAAGGTTTAATTGGGCTTCGGTAAGTTTGGTGAAAGCTTTTGACTTAACCTTACATTCGGTACAAACAATATTGATGTATTCCTGGATTTGGTTCATGGCTTGGGTTTGAGGGGAGGTTTTACCACCTTTTCGGTGTTAAAGTTAGTGTTGGAATAAGTGCAACACAATGATAAAAATCAGCATTTCTTTTGATAGAAATCAGCATTCGGCCAGTCGTGCTCAAGGCAGCCGGTTATTTACCTGGTTGATGACCTGGCAGACCCTACCGCTTACATAATGCCATCTTGATTATTTGACCGCCTGCTTTCCCCTGCTTATTTTTAAAATAAAAAAGTATGCAGAGCCATAAAACTATTTTGCGGGCGGTTGTTTTAGCCCTCGTCCTTTCTTTACCCCTTGCTGTTGCCGCCCAGTATTTTCCGGCCAAAGGGGAAGCCTGGCAGCAGGTAGAGCCGGCTAAAGCCGGTTTTAAAGCCAACGCCCTGCAGGAGGCCGTGCAGTTTGCCCTGGATAACGAGTATTCCGGCCCCCGCGACCTGCGCATAGCCATCTTGTCTGCGTTTGCCCACGAGCCCTACCATGCCATTAAAGGGCCAACCCAAAAGCGGGGCGGCCCGGCCGGGATGATACTAAAGGATGGCTATGTGGTGGCCCAATGGGGCGATACCAAACGGGTGGACATGACCTTTAGTGTTACCAAAAGTTATTTGTCAACCGTAGCCGGCCTGGCGCTGGATGCCGGGTTGATTCGGGGGGTAAACGATAAGGTGGCTGATTATGTGTGGGACAACACGTTTGCCGGGGAACATAATGCCAAAATCACCTGGCACCATTTGCTGACCCAGTCGTCCGACTGGTCGGGCAGTTTGTTTGGTATGTACGATTGGGCCGACCGGCCACCGCGGGATGGTGGGGTTGATGACTGGAAGTACCGTGAACTGCACGAGCCGGGCACGTATTTTAAATACAACGATGTGCGGGTGAATGTGCTGGCCTATGCGTTGCTGCAGGTCTGGCGGCAGCCTTTGCCGGTGGTGCTTAAGGAACGGGTAATGGACCCCATTGGCGCATCCACTACCTGGCGCTGGCTGGGCTATGACCACGCCTGGGTAACCCTCGATGGACAAAAACTACAATCGGTAACCGGGGGTGGCCACTCCGGGGGCGGGGTGTTTATCAGTACCGAAGACCACGCCCGTTTTGGCTTGTTATTTCTGCATAATGGCCGATGGCAGGGCAAGCAAATAATTTCTGCAGAATGGGTGAAAATGGTGCAGCAATCTTCGGCAGCCAATGCCAGTTACGGGTATATGTGGTGGTTGAACCGGGGCCCGCGAAAATGGGAAGGTGTTGATGACGAGTCGATTTATTATGCGGCCGGTTTTGGCGGCAACTTTATTATTGTGGATCAGGCTAATAATATGGTAATTGTTACCCGTTGGCTGGAACCCAAACAACTGGCTGCCTTTATGCAGAAAGTTTATGCGGCAGTAAACTAAGCTGTTTGTTGCTTTGCTTAAAATATTTTGCCCCGGCTTCCGATAGTCAGGAATTTTGACTATCTTTTCTTTAAAAATAAACCCGTAAGAAAAATATGGAACCCAGCTTTTTATCAAAATATTTGTATGCCCGTTATACCGATGAGCTTTATGAACCACCACCGGAGCATAAGGGCATTGTAGTTACCGTTTCGCGCGACACCGGTTGCGATGGTATGCCTATTGTGGAGGAAGTTACCCGGCAGTTGAACCGGGCTTTATCAAAAGCCGATAAGCGGCAACCCTGGCGGTTTTTCAGTAAAGAGATATTTGAAAAATCGGCTAAAAAACTTAACCTGAAGCCGGAGATTTTTGATAAGCTGGTACATGAAAAAGACCGGGGTATTGTGCAGGACATTATCCAGTCTTTTGCCAAAGAAAGCTATCCCAGCAATATAAAACTCAAACGTACCCTGCGCGGGGTGATTGAGGCGATTGAACAGGAAGGCGGGGTGATTATCCTGGGCCGGGCCGGGGTGGCCATAGTTAAACACAACAAAAAAAACCTGCATGTTAAGCTAACCGCCCCGCTGGAGTGGCGGATTAAGAAAATAGCCAAAGAATACGGGGTAAGTGAGGACAAAGCCCGAAAACATGTGCATGAATCGGACAAACTGCGTGATAACCTGAAGAGGTATTACATGGGCAAAAAAGTGCAATATGCAGATTTTGATGTGGTATTGAATGTCAGTTCACTCACCAAAAAAGAAATATGCGCGGCCTTGGTCACCATGGTGCAAGCGAAGAATAAATAGTATTGCCGCTTTGGCGAGGCGAATACGCTATGTTTTGGGTTCATAACCTCTGGCAGCTATCCCAAAAATGACAAAAAGCCTCCCTTGTAATCCGATAAAACTTTTTCTCGCAGCCGCTCCAGGCCATCGGGGCTCTTATGGATGTAATGACGGGCCCCGGCCTCCCGGCATTTGGCTTCCACGGCCGCATCTTCTACAGCCGTGATCATCACCACATCGGTTTTTGGGCTTTTTTCTTTGATTGCCTTGAGGACATCCAGGCCGTTGAGCCCCAGCAGGCTGAAATCGAGAAGCACCAGCTTTGGCTTATGGTGCAGGTTGGCCAGGCATTCCTCGCCACTCAGGTAGGCTTCATAAGGGGTTAGCTTTGCCCGGGTTAGCTCTCTTTCCAGCAGTTTGATAAAGGTTGGGTCATCGTCAACAATAAATACTTTTACCCTTGCCATGATAAGGTTAATTAGGTAGTGCTAGCTTGTGTACCGCTAAAGATAATGATTTTCGGAGAAAACCACAGTGTAATAAGTTGGCGGAGGAGCGGTAATGATGGGGTAGTTTATTAATTTTGTAGAAATAATCGTGTGGGCTGAATCTGGCGGCAAATTCATCGCAAGCTGTTTCTTCTCGTCATTGTCCGGCTGCCGCAAAAAGTTAAACTAATACAAAAAATTATTATGAAGATTGCAGATAACAAAGTAGTGCAGATGCATTACCAGCTTACTGATGAAAAGGGTGTAGTTATTGATAGCTCGGCCGGCCGTGAGCCGTTGAGTTATCTTCATGGTGCCGGCAATATAATTGTTGGCCTCGAGAAGCAAATGACCGGCAAGCAGGCCGGAGACAAAGTGCAGGCAGTGGTTACCCCGGCCGAAGGCTATGGTGAACGGGACGAAAACCTGCTGCAGGTGGTGCCCAAAAGCGGCTTTCAGGGTGATGAAGAGCTAAAAGTGGGCATGCAGGTACAGGTAGGCACCCAACAGGGCAGCGCCATCGCTTCGGTGGCCAAAATTGAAGGCGAAGAGGTAACCCTGGACATGAACCATCCCCTGGCGGGCGCCACCCTGAATTTTGATATTGAGGTAGTTGATGTACGCGATGCCACCCCGGAAGAACTGGAGCATGGCCACGTGCACGGGCCCGGTGGCCACCAACACTAAGCGGCTATTAAAATTTTCCACAACTAAGGGACGGCCTATGCCGCCCTTTTTTTATGATAACTTGATATGTATCATTTTTAATAAAGGTGAAACACTGCAATTTTGAGCAGAAGTGTAACAACAACGGCAAAAAAGCACGTAGTTGTTGGATTTTAGTAAAAAACATACCGATGAAGAAATCGATTGAATACCTCGCCAAAGCGTTGGAATATCTGGAAAAATGCGAATTGGAATCACCTTACCGCAATGCGGTGGACATTAATAATGCCAAAATTGCCATCCAGATTGTGGAGCTTGAGCACAAAATTGAAGAGGCCAAACAACTAAAGCATCTTGCTGATGCCGAACAGTTTAAGCAGGAACGTGATGAACTGCTGCGGAAGATCAACCCTCCGGTAGTTTAGCCCGAAAAATTCACAAGAATTTTTCGCCCACGGGGCCGATGAACTGCAAAATAGTGTAAAACAACATGTTATACACAAAATACAGCATGAGCCAAAGAGTAAGCATAACCCAAATTTGGGGCTAATACATTTTTGCATTCATCGGGGTTAACCGGGTTCTCAGCCGACAGGGTCGGCCACCACCTGCCGGTAGGTACCCAGGTCTTTTAGGGTGGAGTTCCGGATGAAGGCTAATTTTTCTGCATTAGCTGCCTTGCCTTTTTTGATAAATAACTCTGCCAGGTATTTGTATTTTTCCTCCCGCTGGGCATCCAGTACCAGCAAATGCCCCATGATAATGTGGCCGGCCATCTCTACCAGCCTGCGGGCATGAAAGTCCATAAACTCTTCGTTTTCCTTGCCTTTAACCTCCTCCACCGCGGCAGTATAGGCAGTGGTCATTTCGCTGAGCAGGTGGCGCAGGTACTCCAGCCCGGGCTTAACCTCCACTGCCGCATATTCGTTTATTTTTTTCATAAAGGTACCGGTAGTCACCCCTTTAATGGCGGCTACCACCTGTAACTGCGAGGTGCCTTCGTAAATTGGTGTGATGCGGGCATCACGGTAGAGGCGTTCGATGGGAAAGTCCTGCATAAAACCGGCCCCGCCATGTACCTGCAGGGCATCATACGCTATACGGTTACTATTTTCCGAGGCCATAAGTTTCAACAGTGGGGTAAACACATCGGCATAGCGGCTGTTGGTTTTCATTTCCAGCCGTTCCTCTTTGTTCAGTGGCCTGCGGTGGCTGCGGTCTGTATAACCGCGGTAAATGTCAATCATCCGGGCGGTTTCATAGAGTAACGACCGCAAGGCGGTGATGGTTACTTTCATGTCCGTCAGCATCTCATAAACCCCAGGGAATTGAATAATCGGCTTGCCAAACTGTGCTCTTTCGTGGGCATATTTCAGGGCTTCCCGGTAGGCCGCCTCGGCAATACCCACTGCCTGGCCACCCACCCCCAGGCGGGCCGAGTTCATCAGCGACATGACGTATTTTATCAGCCCCATACGCTCGCTGCCCACCAGCCATGCCGGGGCATTATTAAATACCAGTTCACAGGTAGGGGAGCCCTTGATGCCCAGCTTTTTTTCAATCCTGCGCACCGAAACGGCCTGTTCCTGGCGGTCGTAGAGAAACAACGACAACCCGCGGGCGTCTTCCGAGCCTTCTTCTGAGCGGGCCAGCACCAGCGAGATGTCGGCATCGCCATTGGTGATGAACCGTTTTACCCCGTTGAGGTACCAGCGGTTGGTTTGGTCATTGTAGGTTGCTTTTAGCTGCACTGCTTGCAGGTCGGAGCCGGCATCGGGTTCGGTGAGGTCCATGGCTGCGGTGGCGCCCTTATTAAACCTGGGCAGGTAGTTGTCTTTTAATTCTTCTGTGGCAAATTCATAGATGGTTTCGGCACAATCCTGTAAGCCCCAGATATTGGCAAAGCCGGCATCGGCCCGCGAAATCATCTCCCCGGCCATCACATAGGCGGTTACCGGAAAGTTGAGGCCATCATACTTGCGTGGCAGTGCCATGCCAATCAGGCCGGCCTGCACCAGGGTGGCGTAATTTTGCCGGGTACCGCGGGCATACCGTACCGCATTGTCCTCCAGGTGCGGCCCTTCGGCATCTACGTCTGCGGCATTAGGGGCGATGGTGTTTTCACAGATATCACCAACAATTTCCAATACCCGCATATAATTATCAAGGGTGTCTTCAAAATCATGCGGGGCATAGTCATATTCCTGCTCTTCCTCAAAATCACCTTCCTTCAGGCTGACGATCTTCTCCATCAGCGGGTGCCGGAGGTGGAATTTATAGTCTTCTACTTCGGTAAAATAATTGCCCATAATTTTTATTTTGTATGCTCCTTATAGTACTTGATCATCTTCGGGATAACCCGGGCCACATCCCCGGTGATCACATAATCAGCCAGTTTATTTATGGGGGCGTGCGGGTCATTGTTAATGGCGATAACCATGGCCGATTTGTCCATACCGGCCGTATGCTGGATTTGCCCCGAGATACCGCAGGCAATATACAGTTTTGGCCTTACTGTGAGGCCGGTCTGGCCTATCTGGCGGTCGTGGATTTCAAAACCGGCATCTACGGCTGCCCGCGAAGCGCCAACATCACCGCCCAGCACTTCCGCCAGTTCATATAACAGGTTAAAATCTTCTTTAGAACCCATACCATACCCTCCGGCTACTATGATGTTGGCGTTCTTCAGGTTCACCTCTTTCTTCTCAATGTGCCGCTCAATTATGCTTACGGCCAGGGCTTCCCGGTCCACAAAATCATCAACTTTGATGTTAACCACTTTGCCCTTTTTTACCCGGGTACATTTTTCCTTTTTCATTACCCCTTCGCGTACCGTAGCCAGTTGCGGAAGGGTGTCGGGGGTAACAATAGTGGCAATAATATTACCGCCAAAGGCCGGCCTGCGCTGTAACAGCAGGTCTTGGTACGTCTTTTTCTGCTTTTTATCGTAATGGTCACCAATGACCAGTTCGGTACAATCGGCTGTGAGGCCGCAGTTCAGGCGCGAGGATACCCGGGGGGCGAGGTCGCGGCCAATAGCCGTGGCGCCAAACAGGCCGATACGGGGTTTTTCCCGGGCAAAAATGCCGGCCACAACAGCGGCATGAGGCAGGGTAAGGTAGGGCGCAAGGTGCTTATGGTCACCGAGGTGAACAATATCGGCACCATAGGCAAAAAGTTCATCTTCAATACCCTTTAGCTTATGGCCTAAAACTATCACTTCCAGTTTGGCCTTGATCTGATGGGCCAGATGGCGGCCTTTGGTGAGGATTTCGAGGCTGACCTCTGCCGGCCTGCCTGCTTCGGTTTCGCAATAAATAAATACGTTATTCACGTTAGCAAGGGTTTATTATGCAACATTCAGCCCACAGTATGGTGTTCAACGAGTTCGGCCATCAGGGCATTAATAGCTTCATCGGTGGGTGCCAATACTTTCGACTCCCTGGCGGTAAACACAATATTGGTGACGGCATTTACCTTGGTGGGGGAGCCGTACAGGCCCAGGTAGGCTTCTTCGGCCTGCAGGTCATTTACATTCCACTCGGTTAAGTCAAGGTAGTGCCGGTGCTCGTGCATACGGATATAATCTTCCCGTTGATGGCTCATTTCAGAGGGGGTGCAGGCATGTTTGTATTTCATCAGCCTGCGGGCATTGCGGGTGCGGCAGGCCGGGGCCGCGCCATGTACGGTAAGCAGGAGGGGCAGTTTTCCTTGCAGGGTCTCCATGCCATTGCCCATTCTTCTGCGGGCGGTAATTTTTTGTTTGCTGACGGCCAGTATTTCTTCTACATAAGTAATCTGCGGAATTTTCAACTTCTCGGCCACTTGCGGGCCAACCTGGGCGGTATCCCCGTCAATGGCCTGGCGGCCACAGAGGATGATGTCGAAAGGCGCGAGCTTTTGGAGGGCCCGGGATAACACATATGAAGTAGCCAGGGTATCGGAACCGGCAAATTTTTTATCGGTAATCAGCACGCCTTTGTCGGCCCCGCGGAAGAGGGCATCGCGCAGGATATTGGCTGCCCGGACAGGCCCCATGGTAACTACGGTTACCTGCGAACCTTCATGCCGGTCTTTTAACCGCAGGGCCTGCTCAAGGGCCAGCAGGTCTTCGGGGTTGAAAATAGCCGGCAAGGCTGCCCGGTTCACTGTACCATTGGCCTTCATGGCATCTTTGCCTACATTGCGGGTGTCGGGCACCTGTTTGGCCAAGACAATGATATTTAGTCCTTTCATGGTTACAAGAGGTTATTGAGGGGCTAAGTTAGAGGTTTAAACATCATCAGAATATGATGTACGTCAGCCTGGGAAATTCTTTTCTCCGGGCAATATTGCTTTGGTTTTTGCATTAATACAGGGGAGCTTTGTTGCCGGAAGGTTATACGATTTTGTTTAGCAGGGAATGAAAGTAAAAATGAAGGGAGTTGTGAAAGTGGCCGGCCTGATGATAAGCCTGGCGGTTACCTTGTTGCTGATTTTCTTTGGCCTGGTCTATCATGGCTTTTTTGGCCCGCTGCCGACTGCCGAAGAGATAAAGAACATTAAGCACCCGGCTGCTTCT
>JALSJF010000167.1 GCA_026989505.1 Cyclobacteriaceae bacterium | reverse complement strand
GGCTACGGAAAATTTAGCCCGGATGGCCGATAGTCCGGTCTGTAAACTTTCTGCATGCGGCCCCTGCCAATGGGCGTATAGTTTTGCCCCCTGGCGGATGCTGGCATTAAAGGTTGCCGATATGCAACCCGCACCGCCAGCCCGGAGGGTGGCGAGCAAAAAATTCTCGGAACCGGTAAAGAACTTAAACCCGGGTATGGTGGCCATCACCGCCTGCATGCCCGGCCAGTCACCGCTGGAATCTTTCATGCCCACAATTACCCCCGGATGTGCCTGAGCAAGTTTCTTTACTAACTCCAAGGTAAACGGCACCCCGGTCATTTTAGGAAAGTGGTACAGATAAATTTTAAGCCGTGGGTCATTAACGCCTTCTACCACCAATTTGAAATACGCAAGAATACCCTCATCACTTAACCCCTTATAATAGAAAGGCGGCAACATCAGCACCCCGCCCACCCCTTGCGCAACAGCATGCCGGGTAAGGGCTATGGTATCGGGCAAGGCACAGGTGCCGGTACCCACCAGCAGCAGCCGGGGGTTGATGCCGGCTTTAATTACCTCATCAAGAATGACCATTCGTTCGGCCGCGGAAAAGGAATTGGCCTCGCCTGTGGTGCCCAGCAGGCAGATACCGTTGCTGCCGTTGTTGAGTAACCACTGCAGGTGGCTGATGAGGGCGGGGTAGTTAACCGACAAGTCCGGCTGCAAGGGGGTGAGACTGGCCGTAAAAAGCCCTGATGGCAATGTTGAGGTGAATTTCATGCTACGCTAAAGGATTTTGCTGAGGGCCGACAACAGTTTCTCCACATGGGCCGGGGTGCTGCTTTCCCCCATCAGGCCTATGCGCCATACCTTGCCGGCAAACTGGCCCAGCCCGGCCCCGATTTCAATAGTATATTCGGTTAGCAGGGCTGACCTGACAGCGGCATCGTCAACACCTGCCGGTACTTTCACGGCATTAAGCATGGGCAAACGGAATTCTTCTGCCACCAGAAAGGTAAAACCCATAGCCTCCAACCCTTCTTTCAATAACAAGTGGTTGCGGTGATGGCGTTGCCAGCGTTGCTCCAGCCCCTCGGCAAGCACCAGGCGGTAAGCCTCCCGCAAAGCAAACATGGCCGATACCGGGGCTGTATGATGATACGTGCGCTGCGCCCCGGCCCAGTAGTTTTGCACCAGGGTGAGGTCGAGAAACCAGCTTTGCACCTTGGTTTTACGGTTATTCAACACCTCTACTGCCCGCGGGCCAAACGAAACCGGGGACAGGCCCGGAGGGGCGCTAAGGCATTTCTGGGTGCCGGAGTAAATGGCATCAATACCCCAGTCATCTACGCGCAGTTCGGTACCGGCCAGAGAGGTTACGGCATCCACCACCAACAAGGCCCCGGCCGCATGCACCATCTTACTGATTTCGGTTAAAGGCTGCAATACCCCCGTAGAAGTCTCGGCATGAACGATGGCCAGCAGTTTAGGGTTAGTCCGGGCCAGGGCTTCCTGCACTTGTGTGGGGTCAATTGGTTCTCCCCAGGGGGCGGAGACCCGGGTAACCTTTGCCCCGCAGCGTTCGGCAATATCGGCCAGGCGCAGGCCAAACACCCCATGGATACAGATGATGGCCTCATCGCCCGGCTCCAGCAGGTTAACCAGTACGGTTTCCATGCCGGCACTACCGGGGGCCGACACCACAAAGGTGAGTTCGTTTTGGGTAAGAAAGGTTTGCCGGGCCATAGCCTTGATCTCGTCCATGACCTGTACAAATTCGGGGTCCAGATGGCCAATCATGGGCGTTGCCATAGCTTGCAGCACTTTGGGGTGCACATCGCTGGGGCCGGGTCCCATAAGGATACGCTGGCTGGGGTGTAAATCGGAGTAATGCATGGCTGATTTATGGTGTTGATGTTCCGGTTAAAGTTTGGTCAAATTTAGTGATGGTGGCAGAAAAGGTGGTTACCATTTATCCCAAAAGGTACACTTTGTTCCCTTGCACATAAACTAACCCGGAATATTCATATGAATTTTTCGGGCTAAAAACCGCGTTGGTAATACAAGTAAGTCCGCTTACAAAGTGGATCGTTTACTGAAGTACCAAATGGAGTTCAGGCAATATTATCCTGATATCTTCCCCCGAATTTTCTTTTTGCCAAAACACCACAAAATTTACCTTAACATCGTCAACCCTATACCCTTTGGCAGCCAATTCGTTACTATGTTTTAAGGCTGCTTTTGACAATTTGAGAACTTCTTTGCCATCGGAATTATAGCAGGTGTCGTCATTCAGCCTAAGGCTGTCCCCGCTTTGCAAATGTTTGATCAGCCGCTGCCTGTTGTTATTGTTAAAAAAGTCGAGCCAGACATCCCGGTGTGTCAGTTGCCAAATGATGAGGTCTTGCGACCCATAGGTGGAATGATCCGAATGCCTGCTTAAATTTTCGGCCCAGAAATTATCCAGGATAGCGTTGTTTATGTGGATGGTGAGGTTAGTTCTGGCCCTTGTCATGGCTACGTACAGTTCTCGTCTTTTGTCGTCATCGGTCAGGCGGAAATTACCCAACAGCAAAAATACGTTGTCAAACTCCCTGCCTTTGGCTTTGTGGATGGTAGAAACCAAAATAGTTACGCTGCCTCCGGAAATAAAATCTTCAAGCCTGGATTCACGTACAAAAACTTCGAAATCCGATTTGTATTTCCGCTTGGGGTGGCTAAGTTCAAAATCCTTGATGAGGTTAGTGCAGATTTCGAGCCGGGTACTGCGGGAAAACCTTTTTACCAGAGCGCTTTTTGCCTTTTGCCAAATCTCCTTATCAATTAGATATACATCTTCCCGCAGGTTTAAGCAATGAATAAAAAACCTTATTTCATCCAGATTGTATAAAGCAAACCCCTCGTTGGTTTGAATAAGTTTGGCGGGCAGGCCCTTTTTTAAGAGCCAACCGGTGGTGTGCAGGGCTTCTTCGTTGGTTTTAGTCAACACGCAGGTAGTGCCCGCCAGTCCGGTATTCACAACATCATTCACCACAGGGATTATCAGGTTATCGGAGTTGTGCCTGACTAATTTGAGATTACCGCATTCTTTGTTTACCGGAACAATCGGGTCTTTTTTCAACCTGCCCCTGATCGTCTGCACAAATTGATTGGTAAACGCTACCAAGTTGCTGCGGCTGCGGTAATTTTCGGTGAGCTCATATTTTACGGCTTCTTTCTCACGGATAAACTTTTTCAGGTATTCGGAGCTGGCCCCTCTGAAAGCATAGATATTCTGATCGTCATCGCCCACGGCAATCACCCGCATGTCTTCGTTAACCTCCATCAAGGTGGCTATCAGCCCGTACTCATCTGCGTCCATATCCTGCGCTTCATCTATCACCAGCACCGTTTTGGTGACCCGGTTAGGCTCAATTTCACGGATTTTTATTTTTGCGGTAGCTTCACGGATAATCCCGGAGGATTTTTCCAGGTCGCCCACCCGGCCAAGCAGGTCGAAACAATAGGAATGAAAGGTTTTAATATCAACAAAATGGGCAGCATTACCGATAAGCCTGAGTAACCGTTTTTTAAATTCGGTAGCGGCTGCGCGTGAAAAAGTGACCATTAGGAGTTGTTCGTGCTTCACATCTTCCATGAGCAGCAACGAGGCCAGTTTATGCACCAGTACCCGGGTTTTGCCACTGCCCGGGCCGGCTGCCACCACCATGTACTTCGACTTCCGGTCCTTGATGATGTTTAACTGGGCAGGTGACAGCTCTCCGAAAAGTTGGCGGAATTTACGGGGTGTTATGTTTCGTTTGAGTTCGTTTTGGCGGCTTCCTTTGAAGTATTTGTTTAAAAATACCGGGTAATTTAACTGAAAGTAGTCTTCCACAAACTGCAGGGCTTCACGGTAATTGCTGAGCATTTTTTTAGCGTATTCACCCACAATGTGTATTTGCTGCATTTTATTGTCGTAAAACTGTTGCAGCCTTTGGTAGTCGTCAACCCGATATTTTTTCTTATTGTCTTTTTCGAGACGCTCAATGGTTAAGCTGTTGTAAATCACCAAAAAGCCACCCTCCAGCTTCAAGGCTTCTATTCTCGACAAATAAAACAGTGTGTCTTCAATATCATTTACGGTGATTTCATAGGTGGTGAAGCCGCTTTTTTCATATGCCGATTTCAACCCGTAAACCGAAAACTCGACCAGGGTTTCCTCCCGGGCCCGACCCGCTTGCCCGGTGCTGTTGCTCATCCCGGCAAAAAGGTAGTCGATGATAAACCCGGCTAATTCCCTGCGCTTGCTGAACTTTTGCAACAACTCCTCCTGACTTTGTTGCCAGGTCATGCTAAAGTAATCTTTAGACCCCTGACGGTTTTTGTACCTGGCCCAATTCTTGATACTCCAGAAATTAAGAATGGTCTTTATTTTTCGCGGGGAAGCATCTGTGATGTTGTTTTCCACCAATTCCTGATTGAGTTGCTTCAGGTGGAAGTTTTGCGCGGCATGGCCGGCCCCCGATAACAAAAACTTTTCGATAGCCAAAAAGGACTTAACCATTTTCCGGGCACGCTTGTCTTCCCCTGTTTTAACAAAGGCTGTCAGGTCTTTGGTATCGGCCAGTATCTTTTCTTCCCGCAGCAGGTTGATTATTTCAATAACCTCCCCTTTCACCAGGCCCAGATGATCCGAAATGTAATCGACCCGCGACTCCGGTTCTTCTCCGGTAGCTTGTTTGCGGCTTTTGCTGGAGAACAGCTTTTTGATAATCCGGACAGCATTTTGCTTTTGCTTTTCATTAAACCGGCCTGAGCTGTTTATCTTGTCTATGGCTTCCTGGGCATTACGGGCCAGTATGCTGTTGGCAAAAATGCGGGGGATATTCTGGCCCCGCTTCAGGTAGCCCGACTCTTCCAGGGCGGCAATAGCCGTTTTTACCCGGGTCTCTATTTCGTCCACCGTATCGTCCCAGCCGGCCTTGCGCGCTATCTCCAGGGCCGAGTTGGACACCTTTGAGCGAAAGCGGGTCAACGCCTTAACGGCTTTCCAGACTTGCTGTATCTCTTTGATATTCAGCTTTGTCTGATTCAGCATAACAAAATGTTTATGCAAATCTTCTTCGTTGAACAGCACATAGCAGTCCGCTTCCATGTTTTCATCACGGCCCGCCCGCCCAGCTTCCTGGATGTAGTTTTCAAGTGAATCGGCTATCTCGTAGTGCACCACCATACCAACATCCTTTTTGTCAACCCCCATGCCAAAAGCCGAGGTAGCTACTATGATTTGAAGGTCTCCGTTGCTAAAGGCATCCTGGTTGGCAGTTTTCTCCTGCTTGTCCATTTTGCCATGGTAAGGCCCGGCCGCATAGCCGTCCTGCGATAACCGTTCGGCTAGCTTATACGCATTATAGGTTCGGGATACATAAACAATAGCCGGGCAATTGTGCGCGTCAATCAGTTCACGAAGGGTATGGTATTTTTCCTGCTCATCGTCTTTCGGATAAACTTTAAAGTGCAAGTTTTTCCGGGTAGCATTGGCCCGGAAGACTTCCAACTCCAGGTTCAGCTTCTCCAGAAAGTAGGCTTTGATATCCTCGATGACATTCTGCTTGGCCGTAGCGGTAAAGCAGGATACCGGAATATCAACATCAAGGTTTTTCTTCGCTTGCAACGATTTGATGAAATCACCAATATACAGGTAATCTACCCTGAAATCCTGCCCCCAGGCTGAAAAGCAATGGGCTTCATCAATAACAAAACGCACCACATTCCGGCCAAGCAACAGGTGTTCGATGGTTCTCGAACGGAGCGACTCGGGCGATATATAAAGAAGTGATGCCGAGCCGTCTGCCACTCTCTCAAATGATTTTGCCCGTGCTATCGGGTCCAACAATCCGTTTATGGTAACGGCATCCGTAATACCGGCTTTTTCCAGGTTGTCCACCTGATCCTTCATCAGCGATTGCAAAGGCGAGATCACCACCGTAAGCCCCTTTACACTGTCACCCTGCATCAGTGCCGGCAGTTGAAAGGTGAGGGACTTGCCGCCCCCGGTAGGGAAAACAGCAAGCAGGGACTTGTGCCCGATGGCCGCCCGGGCCGCTTTCTCCTGCAGAGGCTCCCCGTTATAGGTTCTGAATGAGTCGAAACGAAAGTACTTCTTCAGCCCCAGGTAGCTATCATGAGCCCGGTGGCAATAACTACATCCGGTTACACAAGGCTTATTGCGCAACAGAAACATGACCCGCTGCACCTCGGGAAACCGTTTTAACACCCACGGAGGCGTGATAGAATAACGATCTCCGATGTTTATCAGAGACAGGCAATAAGCCAGCTCAACCGGATTATCCCGGATAATGTCCGCCAAACGGCTGTTTTGGCAAATGTCCTGTGTAAACCGCTGTCGGATAGCCTGCTCGGGATGCTTAACGCCCTCCCGGTATCCCATAAAGGCGAAGAACCCCTGAAAATGCTCTTTGTTGCCTAACAGGGCATAGAAAATTTGCTTGCGTTCGGTATCCGTTTGCCGAAATTCAGCCACCTCATCATCAAACAACGCTTTGGCCTTGATGGCATCATTCAACGGGTTATTCAACTCATCGGTTTGTAACTTATCATCCTTCAATAAGGCATGGTAAGGCCGGGCAGGGAATAGTAAGGGAGACCAATACAAGGTGTCGATGAGTGTATAGCCGGCAAAGGAAATATGTGGCGACAGGTACTTCAAGTCGTGCTCAATAATATTATGCCCGGCAATGAATTCCGATTGGCCGATAAAAGCCTGAAATTGACGGATATCTGCCGCATGAAACTTTTTGCCATCTGCCATGCTTAACGCCCCGATATCCCGAATATGCTTATCGCCTGCACTAATTTCAGTATCAATAAAAACAATCTTTTTCATGCCTGTTAATTGGCGATAAAAATTTACGGTTTATAATGCCCGGCCAACCCTGCCGGAACTCTCCGCAACGCGAATAAGTTATTGGTTTTCTTAATCATGGCCAAGTAAAGATAATGTTACACGTTGAAAAACCAATCTGATTCCGGCCTCCTGACTGGTTTAGCCTGGCCAGCTGCCGGAAGAAATCTCTCATTTTCATTTTGGTAAGCGCCATATCGCTGACTTTAAGAACGGCATCTTTTTCATCATCCGGTAGCTGATCGATCATCTGCACTTTGCTTATAAGCGACTTGTCCTTAACTTCTATCTCTTTCATAGGATTGTCTTTACCCTTTACCAAATCACCCAAAGTTACTTCTAAGGCAGCGGCAATTTTAAGCATTGTTCTGAGGGTGGGTTCTACTTTGTTATTTTCTACACGGCCATACTGGGCCGGATTTACCCCAATCATTCCAGCCGGTTCCTTTTGTGATAGCCCTTTCTGGCCTCTTAGCTTCTCTGCAACCTGCCGGAAGTAAATTATCTGTCCGGACTCCGCTACACCAGCAGCACGGAAAGTTATCTGTACAGTGAGATGGAGGGGCTGAAAGAAGAAGTGGAAAAATGTCATCCGTTGGGATGAATCAAAAAACAATAAGAAATCGTTACTTTGTAGAAAACATTATAAATGGACATCCAGGCAGAAAAACTACGATTGATAGCGTGGCTGGCAGGTATTAATGATAATCGAATCATCAAGCAGTTCAAGGCTCTTAAAAAGTCCCATCAGGAGCAAATTGATACTCCACTCACGTCAGCTGAAAAATCTGCTATTGATCAAGGCTTAAAATCCATTGCGGACGGTAAGGTTCACACCCATGAATCTGTGATGAAGTCTGCAAAGGAAAGATATCCTAACCTCTTCAAATAAGTATATGGAGATCATATAGTCTGATGATGCCAGACAGGATTACGAGGAGAATATTGAGTATTTGCTAAACGAGTGGTCTGGAAAGTCTGCCTCTACTTTTATTGAAGAAGTTGAATCAGTTTTAGAACTACTGAAGATTAATCCAAAACTTTATCCCAAGATAGATTATAAATCTATCAAGAGCGGTAATACGAAAGCAAATCATACTTTTTTATCAGGAAAAAAGCTCTTCAATATATCTGGTTCGATTTTGGAACACCTACAAAGACCCTCGATCCATGAAGCGGTAGGCCACCGCACAAGCCCGCCTCACAGACTACAGGGCTGTTTTTAACTACCGAAACCTTCGTGCGGGCCCTGGGACTACTGCACCACAGCCCTTGTTTGTGCTCGCCTGCGGGCTCGGTCGGTACGGTAGTGGCCGCAGGTGGCCTGGCGCAGGCAAAGCCGCTACCCACTGCCGGTCGCTCCCTGCGGTCGCTTTCCCCGTCAGGCCGCCCCCGCACTCGCAGGCGGCTCGCGAAGCTTGAGCAATGACCGCATCATTGCAGCCATCGGCCTTAGCTGCCGGTTGCAAGGTCATATCCCGGGCGGCACCCGTTCAATACCTTGCCGTGTGGCACCTGCCTGGCTCCTTGCACAAAGCCCAATATCCATCATTGTAAGGCCAATGCCTTCTATTCTTTGGGCGTCATCAATAAAAATACATTTACGCCTGCCTAAACTTTAAACTTAAACGAACCTGCCAAACTAAAAAATATCAGGTGTTACTTTTCCCGGGAAAGATGTATATAATTTACTTGAAGAGTCTATGTTTTACCAAAAAAAACAGGCCGCATAAAAACGGCCTGCATTTGTAGCGAGGACGGGAGTTGAACCCGTGACCTCAGGGTTATGAATCCTGCGCTCTAACCAACTGAGCTACCTCGCCAAAAATTGTTCATCTGCAAAGGTAGATGAAACCTGTTTAATCAAATGGCGAAAACTGCCCTGATTTGTGCCCTGTACAAGCTGTATTGTACATCAAGGCACCAACTGAGCCCCGCCTGACTGACGTAGTCGGGCAGGCCCGCCTGACCGAGGTAGTCGGGCAGGTACTTCGCCAAAAATTGTTCATCTGCAAAGGCAGGTGAAGCCTAATGAACCAAAAGGGCAAAAAACCGTCTGTTTCGCTGCTACTACGTTGGCTTAAAAAACGAGTGCAAATATAGTGTCATTGTGGATGATAACACAATGGGAAATTATAATTAATTTTATCACCAAAGCCAACACCATGAACCCCGTTCTGAAAAAGAAACTGAGCATCCTGATCCACCTGGCGGTTGCCGATGGCGAGTTTGCCCGCATCGAGAAAAATTTTATTGAAGAAATTTGTACCCGCAATAACATCAGCCGGGCCGAGCGTGAGCAATTGTTCCGCAACCCCGAACCCATAGGCACCCTGGGGGCCCTGTCCTACCCAAAAGCCATTGAGTATATGAGCGATTGCCTGTCGCTGATGGTGGTTGACGGCAAAATCCGCCAAAGTGAGGTGCTACTCTGTGAAGACATCGGCCTGCGCCTGAGTTTTACCAAAGCATCTATCGATCAGGTGATTGAACAGCTAAAAGGCAATAGCGAGGTGAGTGCCGATAAGATAAAAGCTATGGTGCAAGCTTTACCACATCCTGAAAAAATATAATTTTTTCGATACATAAGTGTAACCAATCAAGTATTTTATAGAAATTGTTATAAAAGGACGATTTTCCCGGATAAAAATTACCGTGTTCTCAACGCAACCCTATAGCTTTGCTGTATAATTTTTCATAATAAGTTTTGGTTAGGTAAGTTTGGTAAAGCAAGCTTACAATTCTTACATGAAAACAATTGGTACGAAAGTACTGAGTTGGATGAGCTCCTTAACGGGGCTCATTTTTTTTGTCTTTTTTCTTCTTCGGGCGGTCAATAATCTCCGGTTTGGGGCGGAAGAAAACATACTCATTGTTCTCCAGAATAAGGGTAAACTCCCCATAGGGTAAAGGTTCTACATTGATATCCTGCCCATACCCCGAAAGTAAAACCTCCCCGTCATAGTTTTTGATCACCCAGTCCGTAGGGCGGCTTAGGGAAATAAGGTCATACACGGTATTTTCCGGATAATAGGAAATCGGCTCCATATCGGCATAAAATTCAAACTCATCCGACACCTGCTCTTCCCCCTGATACCGGTAAATAAGGCGAAAACGGTTGTCACCGGCATAATGCTCAATGCCAATGCTGTATTGGTTATTATCGAGGTTGCCTTTCCCGGGCACTTGCACCAGGGTCTGCCAGCCGTCCAGCTTTAGCTTTTGCAAAAGATACTGCCCGTCCCCCGGCATTTCCCCGGTGGTCACCCAGGATACCGAGGCATCATCCACCGAAATTTGCAGGATCTTAAAGGAAGAACCGGGCTGCAGCACTTCGGGGTTTAAAACCCGTGGCTCACAGGCCCCGCTATGCTGCACAATGATCGTTACCGGATCGTTAACAGCAAACCCCGAAAGGTCAATTTTTACCGCAGAGGTAGCGGGTTCTTCAATTACCAATTGGTTATTTACCTTAATTCCGGTAATGCAAAAGGCCCCTTCAACGTTAAGGTAAGGGTTCTGCACAAAAACATCTTTACCCCGGTAAACACCCTCAATAGCTATTTCATGTTGTGCCGGTAAGGTAAAGGGCAGGCAGGTAAACAAACAATATAGTAGTAGCTGGCGCAAACTGTCTTATTCAAAGCGTAACGACTCAATAGGGTCCAGCTTAGAGGCTTTCCATGCCGGATAGTAACCCGAACCCAGGCCCACGATCACACCCAGCAGGAAAGCCATGAGTATCCAGCCCCAGGGAATGATAAAGGTAATATCATCGCCAATCATATTGGTTACCAGGTTACCAATGCCAATCCCCAGAATTACCCCCAGGATGCCCCCAAGCTGGCAGACCACGATGGCCTCAATGATAAATTGTTGACGAATGAGCCTCGGTGTGGCGCCCAGGGCCTTACGGATACCGATCTCGCGGGTGCGCTCTGTCACCGATACCATCATAATGTTCATCAGGCCGATGGAAGCCCCCAGCAAAGTAATAAAGCCTATACCCAGGCCGCCCATGCGTAAATACCCGGTAATATCGGCTAAAGTTTCGGCCAGCGACTCACTACGCCTTACTTCAAACGATTCCTCACCGAGGCGGTCGCGCCTGATAAGCCGCATAACCCCGGTAGCCTCGCCCATGGCCATATCCATGCTAAAGGCATCCTTTACCAGAATGTCAATATCGTATTGCAGGTTGCGCCCGGCCGCCAGGGCCCGGCCACTTTGCAGCGGAATAATCACCCTGCGGTCGGAGCTGCCGCCATCCATAGCCCCCTGCTCGCTCAACACCCCAACCACGCGAAAGCGGGTACCCCATACGGTAATCTCCCCGGTCAACGGGTCCTCATGGTCCTCAAACAGGGCCTTCACAATCTCGCTGCCAATTACCGCCACATTAGCGCCAAACTGCACCTCTACACTGCTGAAATTCCGGCCTTTGTCGATATCCAGTCCTTCCTGGTAGATATAGTGTTCGTTACCCGCCACCACACTTATATTGGGGTTGGTTTTTTTTGATAACCGCTTTACTTCGGCTATGCTGGTAATGGCCGTAGAAACGCTTACTGTAGCCGGTACGTTATATTTTTCGGCAAACAGCATGGCCTGCTTATAGGTTATAGGTGGGAATAGCTGCTCTGTGCGGCCATGCCTGCGCCCCTGTGGCCGCTTAACCGCTACGGTAAAGGAGTTGGCCCCGAGGGAGGAAAAGCTCTCGCTGATAGAAGCCTTGATACCATCGATAGCCGTGAGGATACCCACCAGTGAGGTAATGCCGATGGCCACAATCAGGGCTGTGAGGATACTGCGCAACAAGTTGGCCTGCACCGCAGAAATGCCTTCTTTAATATTTTGGGTGATATTCATACGTGCAAAGTAAAGGAAATAGTGCTAACAGGTGAAATTTAAGCATAAACAAGCTAAATCTTGCGACAAAACCATGAATTACCTTAATTTGGTTAACATTGTTAATATGTTTGCGTTATTATATAAGTCGAGGGAAAGCGGGTAAATGTTACGTAAAGTTGTCATAATATTTCTATCGGTCGTATTTTTTGCCGCCCCGGGTGCCAGGGGCAGTTACCTCTTTATCCCGATGGATGAGACCCAAACCAACCACCTGAAGGCGTATGGGATTGCTTTCTGGGTGCTGCAAAACCAGGGTGAGGTGGACTGGCTGCTTAACTATCATGGTGGCAGCTTTGCCTTCCGGCACGCCATTAAGTTTGAAAATGAGTTGATCATCCGGGGGGTGTCTTATAAAGTTATTTCTGATGCCCAATATAACCAGATCGTACTGGAAATTGCCAGCCCGTCATCGAATATGGATGTGATGAAGCTGGAAAAGTACCCCAAAATTGCCGTTTACTCACCCAAGAGCAAGCAGCCCTGGGACGATGCCGTAACCCTGGTGCTCACCTATGCCGAAATACCCTATGAGGTAATTTTCGATGATGAGGTTTTGGGGGATGAACTGCCAAAATACGACTGGTTGCACCTGCACCATGAAGATTTCACCGGCCAGTACGGCAAGTTCTGGCGGAGTTACAAATACCTGCCCTGGTACATCAGGCAACAACAGGAATTTGAGGAATCGGCCCGTAAGCATGGCTTCGCCAAGGTAAGTCAGCTAAAGCTGGCGGTGGTAAAAAAAATAAGGGACTTTGTGCTGGGAGGCGGCTTTTTGTTTGCCATGTGCTCGGCCACCGACACCTACGATATCGCCCTGGCAGCCGATGGGGTTGACATTGTTGACCGGATGTTCGATGGCGACCCGCCCGACCCCCGCGCCCAGCAGAAACTCAACTTTGCCAACACCTTTGCTTTTGAGAATTTTATTCTCTCCCGCGACCCGAATGAGTATGAATTCTCGAATATTGATATGCAGCCCAACGAACGCGGCCTGAAACCTTATAACGATTTTTTTAAGCTCTTTGAATTTTCCGCCAAGTGGGACCCCATCCCTACCATGCTCACACAAAACCATGTACATGTTATCAAAGGGTTTATGGGGCAGACCACCGCTTACCGCAAACAACTGGTAAAGTCGGATGTTGTGATATTGGGCGAAACCAAGTCGGCCGGGGAAGTTAAATATATCCACGGGGTTTACGGCAAAGGCTTCTGGACCTTCTATGGCGGCCACGACCCGGAAGACTACCAACACCTGGTGGGCGAAGAGCCAACAGACTTAAACCTGCACCCCAACTCGCCCGGTTACCGGTTAATCCTGAACAATATCTTATTCCCCGCAGCCCGCAAAAAGAAGCAGAAAACCTGAGTAAAAAGGCCATGCTTATTCTACCCCGGTAAGAAAGAGCGCGGAGCCCTCCTGGTTTGTTCGCGTAGCCTCAATAGGGATGCTATGCGAACATATATAATAAACCGGGAGTATTCACCAATTTATTACCTTTGTTGTTTGTTTAAAACCCAATACCTATGCAGAAAACCATTTTAATCCGTACCGGTATTTATATTCTGGCGGTTTTGTGGCTGTCATCCTGCTACCAACCCAACAGCCGGCAGAAGGAGGCCACGGTAAACGCGGAATCACCATCAAGCAAAAAGAAGAAGCCCACCATTGCCGATGTAGAACGGGGCATCAGGGATAATATTGCCGCCCGGACAAAAGAAGGGAACGGTTATTTTACCATCAGGAAGGACACTGTTGACCTGCGCCTGAAACTGGTACGCGTACATACTGAGTATTTGTCAGTACTCGGGCCCAACCAGTTTTTTGCCTGTGTTGACCTCGCTACTACCTCCGGGGACGTGTACGATGTGGATTTTTTTCTGGATGGCGATGCCGGGACCATGCAGGTAACCCGCACCGATGTGCATAAACTTAACGGCAAGCCCTATTATACCTGGAAGCAACGAAAGGACAAAACCTGGTACACCGTAGCTGTAGAAAACTCTGGCAGTGATTTGCTGGGGGTAATTGAAGGGCAAGACCAGTTTACCTTTACGTACGAAGTGCAGTTGCCGGAGATTTCGTCTGCGGCCGAAATATGGCTGCCCATAGCCCAAACCGGCCCCTACCAGAGCATAGAGCTGCTTTCGTTAAATGCCCCTGAACCGTATAGGTTACTACAGGATGAGAAGTATGGCAACACGATTCTTTACATGGCCCTGCAACCACACCATAGCCATCAGAAAATCACCATTAACTACAAGGTACACCGGCAGGAAAAGTCGCCCTACCAGCAGGCCGGGGTTGATTTAAATAAATATCTTGAGGCCAATACTTTATTACCGATAAACGACCGGTTTCGTAAACTGGCAGAGGAAATTATTGCTGAAAAGCAAGCCAACAGCCCTCTGGAGCAGGCCCGGGCGCTTTACGACTATGTTATTGACAATGTTCGCTATGCCAAACAAGGCAAGTATGGTACCGGTGATGCCACTTACGCCTGTGATGCCAAGTCGGGAAATTGTACGGAATTTCATTCTTTGTTTATTTCCCTGGCCCGGTCGGCCGGCATTCCGGCCCGGTTTGCCGTAGGGGCAGCTATCCCCTCCTCACGTAACGAAGGGGGTGTTGATGGCTATCATTGCTGGGCTGAGTTTTATGCCGATAACAAATGGTGGCCGGTAGATATCAGCGAAGCCAATAAATACTCTGCCCTCGCTACCTATTATTTCGGCCATCACCCCGCTAACCGCATTGAGTTCACCCGTGGCCGGGATATTGCCCCAGAACCTATGCCAAAATCAGGGCCGATCAATTTTCTGGCCTATCCCGTGCTTGAGGTTGACGGTCAGCCTGACTTAGCCACAACCCTATTCTCCTTTAAAAGGATTACTCCCTGATAAACAATAGCGCCATACCCCTGGATTATTGCCAGGGATATGGCGCTATATACTTAAAAAAAAGAATTACTTATGAAGAAGAACCTTCGCCTTCGTCTGCAGTGCTGTCGGCAGGGTGTTCTTCTTCTCCGGCAGGATGCTCTTCCTCACCGGCAGGATGCTCTTCCATCTTAGTGGTATCCATCGCATTTTCTGTAGCAGCAGGCTGCTCTTGTGTGTCAACGGTACCAGATTCTTCCGAACTCTCGCTTTTACTACCGCAAGAACTCACGGCCACGGACATAACAAAAACAAGTGCCAGTACTCCGAAGCCAACCCGCTTCAATTTGTCAAATAAGTACGTCATAATAGTTATAGGTTTTAGTTAAATTCAACCAAATATAAAAAAAAAGATAGTAAAAACGCATGGACAAGAAAATTTCCCGGTCGAAGATAAGGGTAACCTTTAGTAAAACACGCCTGGGGAAGTGGCTACCGCCTGCTTTGACCAACTATTCCTGCCGCTTTTTCTTCCATCGTTTATGCGACCACAACCAATATTCGGGATGTTGTAAAATCTGCTTTTCCATTATGCGCACATGCTTTTCGGTGATGGCGCCATCAGGTTCTGCCTGCGGGTTGGCGGTAACCGTTTCAAATTCAACGGTATAAACCCCACGCTGCTGCCGCTGTAA
>JALSJF010000166.1 GCA_026989505.1 Cyclobacteriaceae bacterium | reverse complement strand
TAACGCCTTTGCCTACGAGGCTGTGCGGTAATGGTATTTTGGTACCAAACCCTTATTTTTAATGCTGCAAAACAAAATCCGGTAAGTTTGCAACAAGTTCGCCCAAGCCCAAAAGCCCTGCCGGGGCCCCCAATGGGCCGCCCGGTTGGCCGGGTAGTCCCCCTGGCCCTTATACTACGGCTGGCTGCCTATGCCCTATGGACAGCCTCGCAGTGGAAACGCGGCAAAGACTACCTGAACAATTCCGGGCGCACCTGGAAAAACCTGATCAGGGCCACCCGTACCGAGACCACCACGTTTCAGGTATATGAGTATATATGCCAACCGGATGTATATATCCCCTGGGACGAAGACTACTATGCTGCTGATGCAGATTGCTGGGAATGGCGCACCCGCACCATTTCAACTTACATCATGGAGCCCAGCGATGGCCTGCTGCACCGCAGCACCCAGGAAGGCGCCAGGGCCGCCAACTGGAACCCCACCCCCGTAGAAGCCCGGGGCGTTAACCACCTGGAAATGGGTACGCATGTGAGGGTGGAAACTATTCTAAGGGAGATTTGGTCAGGATTACATGGCGGGGCAAACAGTGCCAGGTTCATAATACAACCGAAATAAATAATTATGAGATTATTAACGTTGGTGTCACTTATTTTTATTATGCAGGCCTCTTCCTGTAAAAGGGAAGAGCTTGTTATAGGAAAAGATGATAAGGGGATAGTAACAAATAAGCCTGCCATAAAATTAGCAACAGTTACGGATAATTTTTCTGAAAGAGCTGTACTTGGGGTAGCTAACATGGTTATATATCAACGTGGTGCAGTTCTGCCAGGAGTAAATAATGGGAAGAGGACCTTGAAGATGATTGATATAGACACCGGAAATGAACTTTGGGAGTGGCATGACCCCATTGACAACAGAAGCTTTGATGCAACGAAATATTATGTATATGATAACTATTTTGTATGGGATGAAGGCCGTGAGCTTTATTGTGTGGATTTACTAACCGGCAACACTGTCTGGAAAAAAAGATTTGAGGCGGGCAATGATCCCTTACTGAAAGAGGTAAACGGTATAGGTACTGATTTTTTCGTACTTGCCGGTTTCCCATACCCTGGCAATAAAACCTACCCCCAATCGGTGCGAATCTATAAAACCAGCGTGACTGACGGGCCGGTATTGGCGGAGATAATGGAAATAGCACCCGGTAATTATGTCAATAACGATGGGGTTGCCACCTACGGATGGGAGGTTGCCGCATTTAGAAGTAATACGGGAGATACACTTATATTTACAGATACTACCGACCCGGTTTCTGAAATCGCCAACGGCCAGACAAAAATCAGTTTATATAATTTAACCCGACAAAAATGGGTATATAATAGGAAGGCAATAAAAGGGGTTTATTCCGGTTCGGTTGACAAACCTAAACTACATAAGGGTATTGTGTATATGGCCATGAGCCCTTATATTGTTGCGGTGAATTTGATGACGGGAGAACTTGTTTGGAAATGGTACCGGGAGAGAGCGGGATACGGCACCTCGGGCTTTATCCTGGTGCCCGAAAAGAACCTGATTGTTTTCAATGCCGAAGCCTCCGGCACCATCCTCTACGCGCTGGACATGGCCACCGGCAATATTGTGTGGCGGGAGCCCAGCTCCGGTACCAGCAGCCGCCTGCAATACCTTAATGGGGTTATCTACTTCGTGGGCGGGGGCGATGGCCTGCTGCATGCCGTAGATGTGGATACCGGCCGCCACCTGTGGAAGATACGCTCGCCCGATGAGGCGGTCAACAGCAACGCCTGGTTTGCCCGCTACTGTGCCGCCTTTCCCGGCCAGAACGGCCAAAAGGGGCGCATAGTGGTGACCAGCGGCCTTAACGCCTTTGCCTACGAGGCTGTGCGGTAATGGTATTTTGGTACCAAACCCTTATTTTTAATGCTGCAAAACAAAATCCGGTAAGTTTGCAACAAGTTCGCCCAAGCCTAAAAGCCCTGCCGGGGCCCCCAATGGGCCGCCCGGTTGGCCGGGTAGTCCCCCTGGCCCTTATCCCCGTTTTGTTGCGGATAGGGCTGGCAACAGGGGACACCTCATAATTATTCATGGAAAACAGGAAACAGGCAGAAGAGCTGATAGGGCTACTTTGCCGGGGTAAGTGGCACAAAAAAACCGGCAAGCAGGGCTAACCGGTTTGCATGTCTTGCTCGTGGGGCGACTAAACTTCCAGGTCTTTTTTATGCTTGCTCACCAGCTTGTTGGGGAATACCCAGGGCGAGATAATTGCCAGGAACAAGAGCGTATAAA
>JALSJF010000165.1 GCA_026989505.1 Cyclobacteriaceae bacterium | reverse complement strand
GTACGCTAATCCTTTTATTGCGCTCTTTGCAGTTTCTTGGCGCTCTTTGCGGTAAAGAGAATAGAACCGCTGAGTGCGCTGAGGTTTACGCTAAGTACGCTAATCCTTTTATTGCGCTCTTTGCAGTTTCTTGGCGCTCTTTGCGGTAAAGAGAATAGAACCGCTAAGTGCGCTGAGGTTTACGCTAAGTACGCTAATCCTTTTATTGCGCTCTTTGCAGTTTCTTGGCGTTCTTTGCGGTAAAGAGAATAGAACCGCTAAGTTCGCTAAGGTTTACGCTAAGTACGCTAAGTTTTTTGTTTTCTTTGCGGTAGAGGAGGAAGTTAGAAGTACGTAGTTTCAAGTTGGAAGTTATGAGGCTGATCGATAGCCGGGGCCGGAAGCTTAAGCCTGAGGTGTGGCGAAGGTTGTCTTTACCCAGATATAACATAAAAATGCTTAGTTTTACCTTTCGATAATTTATCATGATGAACAAAAAACATCCACATCTGCTCCGGGCAATCCTTTCAGGAATGGCCGCAATTTTGGTGTTTATAGCTTGCCAACCCGCCCCCCCTAAGGAGGAGGGGGAATTTAAAGATTCTGATTTGGTTGAGTTGATTAAGCTTGATTCAACGTTTAAACTGGATATCCGTTATGCTACCGATAACAACTTTGTTGGCCGCCCGGTTTATACCGAGGCCAGGGCATTTTTGCAAAGGCCGGCTGCCGAAGCTCTGGTTGAGGTAAACAAAGCGTTACGCCAGATGGGCTATGGATTGCAGATTTTTGATGGTTACCGCCCCTGGAGCGTGACCAAAACCTTTTGGGATATTACCCCTGACGACAAAAAGAAATTTGTGGCCGACCCGGCCCAAGGTTCACGGCATAACCGGGGCTGTGCCGTTGATTTAACTTTATTTGACCTGGCTACGGGAAAGCAAATTGAAATGACCGGGGCTTATGACGAGATGAGTGAACGTTCTTATCCTGATTATATGGGCGGCACGGAAGAACAACGCAAAATGCGGGATTTGTTGCGCAGTAAAATGGAGGCCCATGGGTTTAGCGTATATGCATATGAGTGGTGGCATTTTGATTACCAGGACTGGCAATCGTACCGGATTGAAAATATCCCGTTTTCGGAGATAGACTAAATTGTGGTTTTCTGCCTGCGATGACAATTACGGCATATATGGGCAAAGCAATTTATTTTCTTTCATATTTGGCATATAACCAGGCAGCCAGGGTGAGCAGGCCATACAGGCAGGCAATAAAAACCATCTGCCCCGGTTTATGGGTAATCTCATAATATAGGATAAGGCCACCACCTATTAGCAGGCCAATTATCGACAGCAGGGTGATACCATCCGAAGATTTGGTGAGTTTGCGGATTTTAAAATTGGCCAGGGCCATCAGCAGGGAAACAAGCAGGAAAGTAACACTGCCAAACTCAAGAATTAGCTGAAGGCCGCCAATCAGGATTAAAACAGCGGCAAAAAAAGCCATCATTAGAATAGCATTTACCGGGATATGGTTTTTCCTTTTAGCGAGCAGGGCTGGCATATAGCCATCATTGGCTATTACGGCCATTTGGCGTGATGAGCCAAACACAGTGCCACTTATGGCGCTGCTGGTAGCCAGAATAGCCCCAAGAATTACCAGGTTGCGGCCCGTATTGCCGAGGGCATCTTTAGCTCCGGCTGCCAGCGCATATTCCTGGTTTTGGATGATATCATTTACCGGGATGGCCAACAAGGCCCCTGCAGCAATGATTATGTAAATCAAAATGGCCAGGACAATGGCCGTGTAAATAGCCCGGGGGATATTCTTTTCCGGTTGCTTCATTTCATTTACAGCATTGATGACCAATTGAAAGCCTTCGTAGGCAACAAAGGTTATGGAAGCAACAATAAGCACATTGAGTATCCCGGAACTGCCGGCATCTGCTTTCAGGTGCTGCATAAAGGTAGCCGTGTCAACATTACTGTGATTGATCAGGACAACCGAGATTAAAGTAAGGATAACAAGTTTGGTATAAACCATCAGGTCTTCAAGTTTGCCCATGCCATTTACACTCCAAATATTTATCAGGGTAAAAAGTACAAGGATACCAACGGCCACCCCTTTGCGTATCCAGATATCGTTGCCAAAAGAAAAGCCGCTAATGGCATAAGAGGAGAAAGTATAGGCATAAAGTGCCAGGGTGCTGATATAGCCAAAAATCACAAACCACCCGATTACCGATGCAGCAAAGGGGTTACCGGCATAGGTTTTCTTGTAAAACGAGTAGGTAGCCCCTTCATCACGATAATATAACCCTAACTTAACATAAGAATAAGCCGCCATGGCGGCAATAATGCCCCCAATTATTATGGCTACCGGGGTCAGCATACCAATCATGGAAACCGCTATACCTAATATGGTAAAGATGCCACCGCCAACCATGCCCCCCAGGGCTATGGCGATTAGTTCGGGTAAGCCAAGGTCTTTTCCCCTGGGCCGATGAATTGATTTATAATGATTATGCATGGGGTGTTAAAAGTAAGCAAAATGATGATAAACTGCTGTTTACACCTCAACCTTGAATACCACTTTAATCAGCATGCCAATACCAAATGAGATGACAGCTACTCCCAACGAGATCAAGGCCATTTCGACAAACCGCTTGCGGAAAGAGATATTTTTAGCCACCGAAATATAATAGGTATAACCGGCAATGATGAAAATGGTTACGATTAGCATAATGCCCAGGGCCAGATAAGGGTTGCTGAGCAGAAAGTAGGGCAGTACCAGAAATACCACCGTCAGGATATAGGCCGAACCCGTGTAAATAGCCGAGGTTACCGGGTTGGTGTCATCCACGTCCTCTTCGCGGGAGGCCAGATAACCTGAGGCGGCCATTGACAAAGAAGCGGCCACGCCCATAACCAGGCCCGTGCTGCCCACAATCAGGTTGTTGGCGAAGGCAAAGGTGAGGCCGGCCAGGGTGCCGGTAAACTCCACCAGGGCATCATTCAGGCCCAGGACTATGGCCCCGGCATAGTTCAGGCGTTCGTCATTGAGGATGCCAATAAGTTTTTGTTCATGTTCTTCTTCATCTTCTTTAATGGCCAGGGCCTGCGGGTACCTGCCGGCTATGGAGCCGTAAAACGTAGTGGCATCAACTTCTCCTTTTTCCATCAGCCTGAGGGCAAAAGAGAGGCCGAAGATTTTGGCCAGGCGGATGTATTTACGGATTTTCCTTTGGTTTGGCCGGGCTTCTTTACCGGTAATCTCCCGCCATACATGGTAGTGGGCCAGTTCCTGCCCGGCAATTTCATTCAGGATACCGGTGTTTTTTTCATCCTGGCTAAGGGCTGCCAGTTGCTTGTAGATATGGTATTCGGTAATTTCGTGCTGTTGCTGTTGGTATAGTTCTTCCATAGGATTTTGCTTATCACCATAAAAGTAGTAGAATGCCGGCTAAAGTAACAGCAAATAATTATTTGTGGTGGTGGATTAACTCTTTACTGTCTTCTACCCCAAATTCGGGCTGGATGTTTACCTGGGTAATGCCATGCCCGGCCAGTATTTCTTTTATGGTTGCCAGCTTTTTTTCGAATTCACTCAGGCAGATGTCGGAGGCGAGGTCGATATGGGCATCAAACAGCCTTTTATGGTCGTCAAGCTGCCAGCAGTGCACATGATGTATATTTACGATCCCATCCAGCGCAGCTATTTCTTGGCAGATATCTTCCACGTCAATGTTTTTGGGTGCAAACTGCATAAGAATCCGCAGGCTGTCGCGGAAAATGGCCCAACTCAGGTACAACAGGTATAGGGCTATAGCGATGGAGAATAGGGCATCAACATAATACCAGTGAAAAAATTTCATCACCAGGCCGCCAATTAATACCCCTACGGAAGTCATCATATCACTAAATAAGTGCAAGTACGCAGAACGCATATTCATATTTTTTTCGGCATCCTGGCTAATCAGCAATACACTTAACCCGTTCAGTAAAATACTGCCCCCGGCCAGGTAAATAACCCAGTCGCTGTTGATTTCTACCGGGCTGATGATGCGTTCGGTTGCCTCGTAAATGATGAACAGGGCGATAACAATTAAAGTTACCGAATTGGCAAAGGCAGCTATGATTTCGGACCGCCCGAACCCGTAGGTGTGCCGGGTAGTGGCCTGGCGTTTGGCTAAGCGGTTGGCCAGGTAACTGATAACCAGTGCCAGCACATCACTGAAATTGTGGGCGGCATCGGTAATCAGGGCCATACTGCCCGAGATAAGGCCGCCAATCAGTTCGCCCAAGGTAATCAGCACATTGAGGATGACGGTAACCCCCAGGTTTTTATGGTTGATCTCATGGTGATGATGTGCCATAGGAAGCACTAATTTGTTGATATTATTTGAATAATACGAACATTGGAGGGATTTGTTAGCGGGTTGTTGCGGTTCGACTAAGCGGATTTTTTGTTTGCAACATTAGTTAATAGAAGATAATCAGCCAGATAACTACTGCCCCGGCATAACCGGCCAGGGCCGGGAGGGTGCCCTTTCTCATATATTCTATAAAAGTTAACGATTGTACCTGCCCCATGGCTGCCACCCCGGCAGCCGAACCAATCACGGTTAAACTGCCGCCCATACCGGCCGTCATGGCCAGTAATACCCAATAGGTGTAATCTACATGTTCTGGCAGCATTTGTAATACGGCAGCCGTAAGGGGTACATTATCAAACACAGCAGAGATTATGCCAAGGGATACATGGCCAATAATAATGGCCACAGGATTATGGGCGGGGTCATCACCAAAAATTAAGCTGGCCATCAGGTGCAGTACCCCCTGAAACTGCAAGGCACCAACAGCCAGCAGGATACCCACAAAAAAATACATGGTACCCATGTCTATTTCCTTTACGATATTCACAATCTGATTGGCCCGTACGTGCAGTGTGCCCTTACGTAATTTTATGTCGATTACGATGGCCACAATACCTACTCCGAAGATGATACCGAAGAAGGGTGGCAAGTGCAAAATATTTACCAATACTGCCAGGCCAAAAGTGCTAAACCCGAGAATGATGATACCCCACTGCAGAGGCATGATTTCTTCATATTCTTTTGGTTTCACATCTATTTTATCCAACTGGCGGGTAATCATTATCTGGGGGATTATCCAGCCGGCCAATGATGGTAAAATGCCGGCCACCAATATTTGCCAGGCAGTAAATTTCCCCGCCAGCCAGATCATAATGGTGGTAACATCTCCTACGGGCGACATGGCACCTCCGGCATTGGCGGCAATAACCGTATTGATGACAAAATAGTTAAAATTTTCTTTTTTAAAAGGCAGGTGGCGGCCGATCTGGATCATCACCAGGGTTGTGGTCAGGTTATCGAGTACGGCTGAGGCCAGGAAAGTAATACCGCCCATTATCCAGAATAGCTGAGTGTTTTTGAGGTTGGCTGAACGGAGCTTTATTTCCAGCCAGGTGAAGAAACGGTAGTGGCCCAGCATTTCCACGATGGTCATGGCACCCATCAGAAAGATAATCAGTTCAAATATCTCTCCGGCTGTCTCACCAATGGCCGCGTGCATGGATTCACGGGTTTTGCCAAAGGCTACCACCATCCACATTACCGAGCCGGCAAATATAGCCACCCAGCTTTTGTTTACCTTGGTAATATGCTCTAAAGCAATGGCCAGGAAGGCCCCGGTAAAAATAACTAAGAGTAAAATTGATTGCAGGTCCATAACCGTAAGGGGCGGTTTATCTTACGCTGTTTTTTTCTACTGCAAATAGCGGGATGAATGTGCTACTAAAGTATGATAATTATCAGGAATAACAGAACAATTTTAGTTCCTGCGGTAACGGTACTGTTCAGGCTGCCGACAATTCACGGATGGCCTTTACCAGTAAATCAAGTTCAGGGAGGGTAGTGTATAAATGCGGGGTTACCCGTACTCCTTTTACCGCCTTGCGGTTGATACTTACGGTGAAGATTTTGTGTTTGTCGTAAAGATAATCGGCAACCTCATCAGGCTGCATGCCTTCAATGGCAAAGTTAGCCAGGGCCGATGAACGCTCATCGGCAGACGGGGTGTTGATGATTACCCTGGGCAGGTCTTTTACTTGCTCTATCCAGTAATTCTTCAGGTACTTAAGCCGTTCCTCTTTACGTTTACTGCCAATACTGTTATGAAACTTGATAGCGGCAGCAATGGTAAGGTTGGCAGACACCGGATGTGTACCGATGTGTTCAAATTTTTTAATGCTGTCAACAGGCTGACCGGTATCGCCAAAGAGCGGCCATGTTTTGGCTATTTTTTCTTTTTTGATGTACATGATGCCTGTACCGAGAGGACAACAAAGCCATTTATGCAGGCTGGCGCCATAATAATCACAACCCAGATCGGGTATTTTATAATCGAGCTGGGCAAAGGAGTGGGCGGCATCAACAATTACCTCTACCCCATGGGCATGGGCCATATCGGCTATTTTGCGAACCGGTAGTACCTGGCCCGTAAGGTTAATGAGGTGGGTAACCAAAATAACTTTGGTTTTTTTGGTGATAGCCTGCTCATAAAGGTCAACGATTTCATTGTCGTTTTTGGGGTGCAGGGGAAGCGAAACCATAACGTTTTTAAGGCCAAACCTGCGGGCCCGCATGGCAAAAGTTTCCAGCATGCTGCCATAATCCTGGTCGCACATAATAGCCTCATCTCCGGGCTTTAAATCAATGCCCAGAATAATGGTGTCGAGCGATTCGGTCGTATTGCGGGTAACCACTATTTCATCGGCAGAAACCCCGGCAAACTGAGCCAATTGCTCTTTGATAGCTTGTTTATCCTGCCACTGCCGCCTGCGCATGTAAAACGAAGGCTGTTCATTAATCATTTTAATATTGTCGAACTGGCTTTCCATAACCTCTACGGGTTGCGGGCTGAAGTAGCCGCTTTCGAGGTTGATAAAATGGGGTGACTGCCGGAAAGCTTTTTGCACCTGGTACCAAAAGTCCTCCTCTTTGGCGGCTTCTTTGGCGGAAAGGTGGGCTATTTTTTTACTGGCGGTCAATACCCGTTCGGCATATAGGGGGTTGAAACCGGCCAAAGCCGTCAAACCAAGTGTGGCATTGCCGGCTTTTTTAATAAAGTTACGCCTTGATTGCTGCATAGCAGCAAAATACAGAATAATTGCTAATTATGAAAGCAGTTTTACTTCTTCGAATTCTGTGAAGCCTTTGAACGTATATAAATCACGCCATTGCGCCCTTGTTCACCATATCGGTTAAGTTGGGCCAGGTCTTTTATTATTCTTACAGAAGCAATATCGGCCGTATTCAGGGCTTCATTGGCCCGGGCATAGTCGCGGCCAATAATGGCCCCGTCAATTACGTACAGGGGGCGGTTATCCAGCATAATAGAATTCATGCCCCTGATACGAACCGTAGTTCCGGCCCCGGTTCCACTGACCTCAATACCGGGATTTCGTCTTAAAATATCTGCCAGGTTAGCATAAGTAGAATAGTCTCTGCCTGACTTCTTTTTACCATTGGCCGTAGTTGAATTTTGTGTAGAACTGCAAGCAGCAAATAAAAATAGCGACAAAATAATAGATCCGAGAAAGTAGATTTTTTTCATTTTGAGTAGTGGTTTTCTGTTCTGTTAAATATAACGGAACATTCCTGATTTTGTTCCGTTTTTTTGATAAATGTCAGAATTCTAACCGGTATTTAACAAAAAAATTAACAGCCGGTACTACCGAGCTATAGGTTTTGCCATACCCAGGTACGGCATATACATCAAAACCGGGCTGGCTGAGGTCGGCTGCCATAATACGTACCCTTAACCTGGTACCCCAATAAAAATTGCGCAAAGGCCCTTCGTTTAGCTTAAACAACGGGGCTTCCGTAGTCATAATCACTTCAAACCAATGAGCAGATAAATCGCTTCTTGTGAAAGAGGTATCTATATCGGGCCACAAGTCGCTGCTTATTTGCACGGTGCCGTAATCGGTAAACCGGGTGGTAGCATATAAAACACCTAAGGAGAGATAGCGCTTGGGGCTAACCCGGAAGACATGCGCAAAGCCAAAGCGAAAGTAATTCCCTTCGGCCGTATAGCTGCCATTGTTAATCACGCTCTCGGGGTTCAGCCGGCCGTACCCGTATTCGGCAATAAAATTGTACCGCCCGGCCAACAGTACCCCCAGGCCAAACTCCCACTTTGTTTGCTTGTTGACCAGCGATTCCAGCCCTTTGCCGTAGTCGGCACTCAGCAACAGGGCTGCCTTGCCATGCTTAACCGTCAGGGTATCCTGTGCCTCGCTGCAAAAAGCCGCAAGTAGCAAAAGGCTAGTTATATATACGGGCCGTAGCTTCATTGCTAATACAGGTAAGGGAGTCTTTACAGGTCAGGCGGTCGGCTGCAAAATCGGTAGTCAGGGTTTTTAAAGCACACCTTACGACCACATAATTGTCATCCCTGCGGAAGAATTCGCGGTCGTAGATAAAGGTAATGGTGTTTGTCAGGTAATTATCCAGGGCGGCCGTATCACGGTAAACCATGGCAAAAACAGAGGTGTCGTGGTGCATATCCAGCGGAAACTTAAACTCGTTGGTGGTATCTTTAAAATGACGGAATTCTTTGGTGTAAATATTATTTATCGAGTCAATGATGATAACCCGTTTGGCGCTGTCCTGTAGCTGGAGGAACTGTACTTTCACGTAGGGCTCTGCGGTAAAGGGTTGGCAAGTGGTACAATCGTTGCAACCGGCCAACCACCCGAGGCCGAAAGCTGTAAGTAAAAGGATGTATCGTTGCATCAGTACAAAAATCTAATATTTAAGTATTTATCCGGCAATATTTTTGTCATTAGTTATAAGGGGTCAACATCAATAACCACTACGACTGTTTTAAATTCTTTGCGGGTCACTACATTTACGATACTTTGCCTGATAACGTCCTTTACGCGGGCCATATTTTTGCTCCGGCCAACTTTCACGTACACTTCGCGCAAAAACTTATCCCTTATTTTAGCTATCCCGGGTATAACCGGCCCCAGGATCATTGGTTTACCCAGTGTGCCGGCCAGTTGCCGGTGCAGTTCACGGGCTGCGTTGGTAACCCGTTGGTGGTCTTTATCTTTTAGCACTAATTTGATCATGCGGGTGAAAGGCGGGTAATTAAATAGCCTGCGCTCCTCCAGTTCACCGGCATAGAATGCGGTATAATCGTGGGCCAGGATAGTATGCACTACGGGTTGCTCCGGCTGATATGTTTGGATAATAACTTTGCCCCGGTCTTTTTTTCGCCCGGCCCGGCCTGCTACCTGTAAGGCCAGTTGGAAGGAGCGTTCGGTAGCCCGGAAGTCAGGAAAGTGCAGCATGCGGTCGAGGTCAATGATGCCTACCAGGCCCACGTTGTCAAAATCCAGCCCCTTGGCCACCATTTGCGTGCCCACCAGGATACGGGTTTTGCCCCGGCTGAAATTATTGATGATGGTAGTATATGACTCCCGCCCGCGGGTGGTGTCCAGGTCGAGACGTGCGGTCCCCGTGCCCGGGAACAGTAAGTTTAGTTCCTCTTCGAGTTGCTCGGTGCCAAAGCTAATGGTTTTGATGTGGGTAGAGCCACAGGCCTGGCAGAGGGTAGGCGTGGCCTGCTTGTAGCCGCAGTAATGGCAGCGCAGCTCGTTACGGAACTGGTGGTAGGTAAGGCTTACATCGCAATGTTTGCATTTGGGTACCCAGCCGCAGGTACTGCATGTCAACAACGGAGCATACCCCCTGCGGTTTTGAAAAATGATTACTTGTTTCTCCTGCTGTAAAGTTTGGGCAATTTCATGTACCAGGGCAACACTAAAATTGCCCTGCATTTGTTTGGTTTTATGTGCCTTGGCCAGGTCTATGGTGGTTATCGAAGGAAGTACGGCCCCCCCGTAGCGATGCTGTAGCGCTACCAGGCCGTATTTTCCGGCCCGGGCCTGGTAATAGGTTTCCATGGACGGGGTGGCAGAACCCAACAAAGCTTTGGCCTGGTGTATTTGGGCCAGCATTAAAGCGGCATCGCGTGCATGGTAGCGGGGGGCAGGGTCGTATTGTTTAAAAGAGGGTTCATGTTCTTCGTCAATAACGATCAACCCCAGGTCGCTGAAGGGCAGGAATACGGCCGACCGTACGCCAATAACAAAGTTAATTTCCCCGCTGAGGAGTTTTTTCCAGACTTCCACCCGTTCGTTGGCGGAGTGTTTGGAATGGTAAACGCCCATCTTCGCCCCGAATACCACTTCCAGCCGGGCTACAATCTGCGAAGTAAGGGCAATCTCGGGCAACAGGTAAAGTACCTGGTGCCCGGCTGCCAGGGTTTCTTTGATCAGCTCGATATAAATTTCGGTTTTGCCGCTGCCGGTTATCCCATGCAGCAGACAGGTGCCGGTTTTGGTAAACCTGTTGAGGATAGCCGTTTTAGCTTCCTGTTGCCTGTCAGACAGTGTAATAGGCCCGGCCGTAGGGGCTTCAACGGTAAAACGCGAAACCTCCTTCCTGAAAATTTCGACAATATTGTTTTTTGCCAGGGTTTTAACCGAGGAAGGGGAACAGCCCTGGGCCATCAGTTCTTCATAGGCCAGCCCTTCTTTGTTTAATGCCGGGTTTTCCAGCACGGGCAGTGTTCGCAGGTAGGCCATGATAACCTCAAGTTGTTTGGGTTTCTTCTCCAACCGGGCAAAAACCTTTTCCAGGGCCTGCTCTTCCTGAACCAGGGTGTTGTTAAGGCGCAGGTATTTTTTAAACCTGGGGGTAAATTTTTCGCGGATGTGGTCGATCAGCAGAATAGCTTCTTTTTCGGCCAGGGCTTTAAGTACTTTGCTTATCTTCTTACTGCCGACAAGTTCTTCCAGCCTGGCCGACTCTACGGGTTTGTCCGTAGAAAGCTGTTGCATAACCAGTTGCTCTTCAATCGATAATACATGCTCTTCCTGGGCAAAATAAGGGTTTTTCTGTACCAGGGAAGTTGTATTAATCTTCAGGCCGGAGGGTAACGCTGCCTGTATAACTTCGCCCAGGGTGCACATGTAATAATCGGCCAGCCAGTGAAAAAACTTTAACTGTACTTCGTTTACCGAGGGTGTGGTTTCCAGTAAATCAAGGATATATCGGGCTTCGTATTCTTTGGGTGGCTGGTGATGCAGGTGATGGATGATAGCGGTGTGGATTTTTGTTTTGCCAAAGGGAACCACGATGCGGCAGCCGGGGGCTACCCATTCGGCCAGCTCTCTTGGCACCCGGTAGGTGAAAAGCCGGGGAATAGGCAAAGGCAATATGGCATCTACAAACCAAGTGGGCTCGTAGTTGTCTTTGCTTGCGGGGATAGTTAATTGTGCCAAGTAAAAACTGTTTTGTCAAAACTACCGATTTGTCGGGCAAGCTTCAAAAACGGGCCGGTATTATTCTTTTTTTTCCAATAAGCGGATCTGTTTTTTTAGGCGCTTAATTTCATTTGTTACGTCAACCTTATTTTTGAGCTTGTTTAAACCGTTCAGGGTTTGTTGCAGGAATTGTTGGTGAGCGGCCGAAGCGGGATTAAAAGCTTTATGTTGCAGGGCGTGGCTTAGCTTTTGCCATTGTTGCAGAAAGTCCAGGGTGTCAGCCGTAAAAAATGATTGGCTAAAGTGTTGCCAGATATAATCTATGGCCTGTTCGGTGGGGTGCAGCATGTCTTCCTTATAAAAACGGTAATCGCGCAGGTCATCCATCATCAACTCATAGGCCGGGTAATAAATAATGCGGTTGCTGGTGCTGGCAAGCTCATGGCAAAGGCATCTGAGAACGGCTTTGCTTAAAGAGTTCTGTTCCAGGCCATCTTTAAGGTGCCTTACCGGGCTTACCGTGAGGATGATGCCCAGGCCGGGGTTAAAGGACTGGAGTTTACGGATAGCCATACGGAATTCTTCCTGTAGTTGGCTGACCGGCACCAATTCGCGCTGGAAACTCCTGGCGGGTAATTTCTGGCAGTTGGCAATGTACTTGCCCGTAGCGAGGTATTTGTAAATATAGGCGGTGCCAAAGGTTATCAGCAGCCACCTGGCGGTGCGTAGGTGATCATGCACTTGTGATAACCGGGCCTTTATTTTTTCCTGCAATTCTCCTTTACCGGTAGCGGCAAAGGAAGAGTGGAGTTCCAGGCTTTTATACAGGCCTTCGCTGCGGATGAACGAGGTGGTAGTTACTTCTTGCCGGGCCATGCTTGCGGTGAGCAGGCGGCTGACCGACAGGGGGTCGAAGATAGTGCCAAAAGGGTTAACCAGTACCTTGAACTTGTTGGCGGCCAGTTTGTGGCCAATACCCTCGGCAAAACAGGAGCCGATAGTTAGTACGGGCTCTTGCAGGCCGATCTTTGGCCCGGCCTTCAGGGGCGGTAACAGGGTACGGAACTTCATGGTTTAAATGTAAGCAATAATCAACATTTGGGCCCGGACGGCATAAAAAAAGGCTGCTGAAATTAATCAACAGCCTTTGGTAGTTCTATGGCTGGCTGTTATTCAGCTACCACTTTAAAGTTAATTTCGGCTTTAACCTCACGGTGCAACTCAACCACAGCTACATATTCGCCTACGGTTTTAATGTCGCTTTTAAAGGATATCCGCCTGCGGTCGATATCAAAGCCGTTGGCACTCAACACTTCGGCCATTTGCAATGAGGTAACCGCACCAAAGATTTTACCGCTTTCACCGGTTTTTGCCCCAATTTCAATATTCAGTGCCTGTATTTTTTCGGCAATAGCCAGGGCATCGTTCTTGAGCTTTTCAGCTTTATGGGCTGCCTGACGAATGTTTTCGTCAATCATCTTCCTGTTGGAGTTATTGGCCAGGATAGCAATACCTTTTGGTATAAGGTAATTTCTGCCATAGCCGGCTTTAACTTTTACAGTATCGTATTTATAACCCAGTCCGGGCATATCTTGTTTCAAAATAACTTCCATGATGTAATTATCTTAGCGAGTCAGTTACATAAGGCAGGATGGCGAGGTGCCGTGCCCTTTTAATTGCTTGTGCTATTTTTTTCTGATATTTCAGCCGGGTTCCGGTAAGCCTGCGGGGTAAAATTTTACCCTGGTCATTCAGGAACTGCAGCAGGAAATTCGGGTCCTTATAGTCGATGTATTTGATGCCGGCTTTGGTAATACGGCAATACTTGGGCTTTACATCTTGTCGGTTAATTCTTTCGTTTTGCAGTGTCATGCTGTTGCCTCCTCTTTGTTTTTCTTGTTAAACTCTCCTTTTCTGCGCTTTTCATTGTAAGCCAGCGCATGTTTGTCCAGGGTTACGGTTAAAAAGCGCAAAATACGCTCATCCCTGCGAAACTCCGTTTCAAGTTTGTCAACCACAGTAGGTTCAGCTTCGTATTCAAGAAGGTTGTAGAAGCCGGTAGATTTATGTTGGATTTGATAAGCAAGCTTTTTTAAGCCCCAAATCTCTTCATTCACAATCCTGGCACCAGCGCCTTTCAGCAACTTTGCATACTTCTTGACAGCATCCTTCATCTGTTCATCAGACAAAACGGGAGTTAAAATGAATACCGTCTCGTAATTTTTCATTCGTTATCTGTTTAAATTTCGGAGTGCAAAATTAGAGAATTAGAATATTAAAAACAAAGCAAGTGGCAATAATGACTTACTTGACAGCCATCTTCGCTACGGCTGAATTGTTCTTACCGGTAGCGCGGACTATGTACAAGGCACCCCCTCCGGCCGGCAGTTGGCCGGCTTCGAGGAAAAAGTTGCCGTTCAAGTCGCTTAAAACGTCTGCTGTGAATACTGTATTGCCCACCATGTCCAGTAACTCCAGCTTAATATTTTGGTTAGGCTCAAAGTTCCCTCCCCGGATGCTCACGGTTTGTCCCTGGCGGGAGGGGTTTGGGTAAATCTGAATAAAGGGTTTGTTAATACCCTTGTAGTGAACCAGAATAGTTTGATGCACCGTGGTAGTTCCATCGAAGTCGGTTTGCAGCAGGCGATAATAGTTATTCCCCCGCCAGGCGGTAAAATCATCGAAAGTGTAATTTACCGGTTGGGTAGTGCTCCCGCTCCCGGAGACTTTGGCTATTTCCACAAAATCTTCACCACTGGGTGACCGTTCTATGGTAAAGTAATCGTTGTTTAATTCTGATGAAGTTTGCCAGGTCAAGGCTATATGATCAGGTTTGGTTTCCCCGGTAAAATAAACCAGGGTAATGGGCAGGGGCAAGCCATTGGAACCTAACATAAATTCGGTGCTTTGGGCAGTGGCCGTCAGGGTATTGGCTGCCACATCAATAGTGGCTGCGGCATCTATCCATGGGGTAGCCGTATTATCGGCCCGTTTAAACAGGGCCAGGTTGGCCTCATCGCTTAGATCGATATGGGGGTTATTTACGTAATTATAGGTAAACGTGTATGTGGCGGTTGGGTCGTTAAATTTCCACACACCAAAATAGCGGTCGTTATTGCCAATGCCGATAATCCCGGTAACATCATTGGGTACGGTGCCGATATAATAGAGGAGAACCCCTGCCGGGGTGCCCGAAACATTGCTCAGGGTTACATCATCCTGGCCACAGGGTGCCAGGTTAACGGATTGTCCTGTCCAGCTACCGGTAAACAAATAGGCGGTAAAATCACCTATTGGGGCGGTAGAAGTTACCCAGTCGGTTGCCGGGTCCATGTTTACCAGGGTGCCGTTAAGGTTATTGGGGGTTTCATCGGTGAGGGTAGTGCCGGTGCCCTCGTCAAAGCGGAAATAGGCCGCCAGCCCTGCTTCGGTGCCAATCAGGCGCTTGCCCATATTCTCCCTGATTTGGGTTTGCGACCGGGCGGTGTTCCAGATGCGTACTTCGTCAATTTGCCCGGCATAATTACTGGTGTAGCCATCGCCAATAAACACCGTATTGCCCCCACTTTGGGCTGCGGCATAGGTTGCCGCCACATTGTTGGTGAGCACTCCGTTGATATACCAGTAAAGCTGCATATTGGTCAGGTCGCGGACGATGGCAATATGGTTCCATTCGTTCAGGTTGAGTGACACCGAAGAGTTAACCCCCTGGTATGGGTTGGCATCGCTGCCTGCCGTACCGTAATAGTAGTTCAAAGTGCCGTCAGTTTCCTGGGTGATGGTACCTTCGCCACCATAAGCTTTGGCGTAGGGGTTCCTGCGGGCGCTAAAATTGGCAGGCTTTAGCCACATTTCTATGGTTTGGTCACCGGTAATTTGCAATTCGGCCGGATTACCAACAGTAACATAGTCATCTATACCATCAAAATCAAGGGCAGTACGGGCGCTGGCCGGGTTGATAAATTTCACGGTGTCCTGGTCAATACAACCTCCGCCATCCTGCACTTCTACCCAATAGGTGCCACCGGTGGTAGCACTGAAGGTTTGGCCGGTAGAGCCATCCTGCCACAGGTAACCGGAATAGCCGGCCCCGGCATC
>JALSJF010000164.1 GCA_026989505.1 Cyclobacteriaceae bacterium | reverse complement strand
GACGGTAACCGATGGGGTTACGCAGGGTACGGTGGATTACACCCTTACGCCAACCGCTAACGGCTGCAGCGGCCCGCCTTTGACGATCACGGTGACGGTGAACCCGGTGCCGGACGTGGCGGCCGCACCGGCAGGAGAGAGTATTTGCAGTGGACAAACCACTAACATTGCCTTATCAACACCTAATGGAGTAACAGGGGCTACCTATAACTGGACTATTGCAGTAACAGGGGGCATTACCGGGGCAACCCCGGGAACGGGCAATCTGATTGCACAAACATTAACCAACCCTGGCAATACACCAGGACTGGTTACCTATACGATTACCCCAACGGCTGCCGGTTGTGCGGGAACTCCTGTAAATGTAAATGTAGTTGTAGAGCCAATACCTGATATTGCCACTACCGGTAACGAAACAATATGTTCGGGTAATGCAACGGCCATTATGCTTTCCAACCCCAATAATGTTAGCGGTACTGCTTTTAGCTGGATTGTTTTATCGAATACGAATGTTACCGGTGCGGCATCTGGTGTTGGTAATGACATTATGCAAACGTTATCCTCTACTGACGGCACTAACATTGGTACGGTTACGTATGAAGTGACTGCTTTTACCGGTTCGTGTACCGGGGCTGTAACTACGGTTATTGTTACGGTTAACCCTGACGTGACAGTTAATGCCGGGGGTGACCAGGTGGTTTGTGAAGGTTCCGATTTGATTCTCGGAGGGTCAATTTCCGGTGGCGTTAGCACCGGTATGTGGAGTACCAGCGGGGATGGCTCGTTTGATAATATTAACTTTGGTACGGGTACAACCTATACCCCCGGGGTAAACGATATTCTTACCGGTAGTGTAACTATTACCCTTACGGCAGACGATGTAGATGGTGCAAGTGGCCCCTGTCCGGTTCGCCTGGATCAACTTGTTCTTACCATTAACCCCATACCCACCGTGGCTACCGAACCCGACTTTGCTGTTTGCGAACCATCTACCATTCCGGTTTCCGGTACTATAGGGGGGGGCGCTTCTACCGGATTATGGCAATTGGTTACCGGTAACGGTTCGTTATCAGCCAGTTCTATTACGGGTAATATAGTAACAGCTATTTATACCCCTGCTGTTACGGACGTAAACACTGTGGTTGTATTGGAATTGATTACGGACGACCCCGATGGGCCAACGGGTCCATGCAACGCGGTTAGTGATAACCTGAATATTACCCTAGATGAATCGGCTAAGGTTAGCGCGGGGGCCGATCAGGAAATATGTGAGGACGTATCGGCAGCTTTAAATGGCAGCATTAGTGGCTCGGTAACTGCCGGTACCTGGACCATTGTGAGTGGGGGAGACGGAACTTTTGACAATGCCAATAACCCCACTACAAATTACAATCCGGGGCCAAATGACAAACTTAACGGGGCTACGGTAACCTTACGTTTAACTTCGGCAAATCCAGGCACTACCTGTGGAATAGTATTTGATGAAACCAAAGTAAAAGTAAACAAGTTGCCGGAAGTTTTGCTTACCGGGCTTAACCCCGTTTATCAGGAAGACGCTCCTCCTGTTCAACTTACAGGATTCCCGACTACCGGAGGTACCGGGGTGTTCTCCGGCCCCGGGGTTAGTGGTGATAAATTCTACCCGAATGTGGCGAATTTAACGCCAATAGTAAATACCATAGTTTATACCTTTACCAACGCTGCTACGGGCTGTACCAATTTCGACACCTTTGATGTTATTGTAAACCCTGTAACCACTGTTGATTTCACTATAGAGAACTCGAATTTAAACGGGGCTGATGAACTGGAAATTTGCAGCGATTATGGCCTCCTGGCTTTACAGGGAATTCCCGATATTTCCACTGGTCAATCCGGAGGGTTTACCAGCATAGACCCGGTTATGCAAGCCAAAATTACCATTCAATCAGGCACCTATTATGTAAATACGGATGGTTTGCCTTCAGGCACCTATGATATTACGTACACGTTTACCAATACCCTGGGGGCAGTTTCTACCAAAACCCGGTTTATTAAAGTATTTGCCGGGCCAATACCCGATTTTTCTATTGGTAATTTCTGTGTGGATAGCCCCATTGTATTTACCGACCAGTCAACAATAGGCTCCAGCCCGTTTGGCGGTAGCATTGTTGCCTGGGAATGGGTCTTTGGTGACGGTACCATAAGTAGTCTGCAAAACCCTACCCATGTTTATGCCAATGAAGGCAACTATAATATCACCTTAACCGTAACTACCGACCAGGGATGCACAGCCTCTGTAACCAAGCCCAACCAGACCTTTGGCGCGGTGCCAATTGTTAGCTTTGCTTCCTCATCTTTCTGTAATAATGATACCACCCAATTTGTGGCTAATGTTGATTGGGGTACGCAAATACCAAGCGCCATAGTTGACTACACCTGGGATTTTGGTGATGGTAGTATTGTTGTTGACCCGGTAGATAACCTTATCGCCCACAAGTACCTTACCCAGGGTATTTACAATACTTCTATGACGGTGAGAACAACCGAAGGCTGTATGGCCACCGATATACAACCTATTGCTATCTTCCCATACACCACCGTTAGCATAGATAGCGCCTATATCGAAAGTTTTGAAGGTGCTGCCAGCGGTTGGTTTGCCGGGGCTGAAATTAGTAGCGATACCAGTTGGGTCTTAGGGCCTCCTGCCGGAACGGTGATCAATTCTGCTTCGGATGGTGTAAATGCCTGGTGGACGGGCGCCAATCCTGATCCGCAGGAATATTACTATAATGGTGAAAAATCTTATGTTAATGCCCCATGTTTTGATCTGACCAGCCTCAACCGGCCCATGATCTCGCTGGATATCTGGGATGATAACCAGGAAGGTTTTGACGGTGCCGTATTGCAATACTCAACCAATGGAGGCATTGTGTGGTTTACAGTTGGCGAAGTTGATAAAGGGGTGAACTGGTACAATAAATCAAGCATTCTGGGCAAGCCGGGAGGTGACCAAAACGGCTGGAGCGAGCCTACTGGTGGCTGGACAGTGGCCCGCTATAGCCTGGAACAAATACCGGTTGCCGAACGAGACCAGGTACGTCTGAGAATTGCTTTTGGCAGTAACGAGGATAACCCCGTAGGCGCTATGCTTAATGGCTTTGCCTTTGATAATGTTAATATCCGGGAGAGGAACAGGGTAGTATTGGTAGAAAACTTTACCAGTTTGAATAACAGCACGTATTTTAATTACCGCGATAATATCCTCAATTTTGGCAGCCAGCGGCCACAGGATTTTGTTTATTTAAACTACCATATTGCCGATGGCGAAGACAGCCTGTACCGTGATAACCGCAGTGAGCCCCAAACCCGCGCCAACACTTTTGGTATATCGCAGGCCATTACTGCAGTACTTGATGGTAATGTTTACTCGGGAGGTGCCCTGGGCTGGGATATTGATGATATAGACCGCAGGACCCTGGTTGATCCGCAATTTAAGATAGACCTGCAGGTGTTGCCATCGGCAAGTGATTCCTTAAACGTAACCTGGAAAGTTACCGCCATTGACTATGTAGATAACCCGGTTATTGTGCATACAATTGTTGTGGAAGAGCAGGTTGATTTAGGTGGAGGACTGGGAACAGCCTATAATGTGGTTAAAAAGATGCTGCCCAATGCTTCGGGTTCATCCCGTCAGGACCTGGTGAGCTTTGTACCGGGTGATGAGTATTCTGCCGCCCGGCTTAACTGGAAGATAGATGTACCGTTGTATGCTGCCGACCAACTCGCGGTAATTGTCTTTGTGCAGGAAAAAACCAACGGTAGCCGCCCTGGCGAAATTTACCAGGTAGCCTATGCCAAAGTTACCGATAATAAAACATCTGATGTGGTTACCGGTATAGACGATGTATTGGAAACCATTGCCAGGTCTATAGATATTTACCCCAACCCGGTAGCCGGTGATTTGCACTTTGTGACGGACAACGTGCCGGGTAAACGCTTTAACTGGCGCATTGTTGACCAGCGCGGTGTAGAGCTGGCCCGTGATGACTTTAACTTTGTTAAGGGTGAGTATGTGTACGATACCCGTGATATTCCCAATGGTATTTACTACTTGATTATTAGCGCTGCCGATCAGCCCTTAACCTATAAGAAGCTGATAATTATGCACCGGTAATATAAGGTTAGCTTAGCTGTTGCTGTAATTCCGAAATGGCCTGGTTTACCGTGCCGGTTAATTGCGCAACCAGGGCCGGTATAGCCTGAGTGTCCTCTCCGTTTTTCCCCTTATGTTCAAGGGTCATAATAAGCTCTTTGAGGGATTCAATGCCCATAAAGGACAGGTTAGGCTTTAGTTTATGGGCCAGCGAGCCTACTAATGGCCAGTCCTCTTGCTGGCTGGCAGCATTAAGTTCATCCAGCAATTCCGGGGTTTTATCAACAAAAGATTTAACCAGTTCCTGTACAAACAACTCATCGTTATTACTCATCTTTCTGAGTGAAGTAAGGTCGGTTAGTTTGTTATTTGTGGTCGTGTCAGGCGCACCCTCCGGGCTGAAGTACTCCAGCATAATGCTGTGTAGTTCGTCTGGCATAAAGGGCTTGGAGATGTAGGCGTTCATTCCGGCTTCCAGATATTTGTCTTTATCGCCTTTTAAAGCATTGGCGGTAAAGGCAATAATCGGGGTGTCCTTTTTTGGGCTGGCAAAACTTGTTCTGATGGCCCTTGCCGCTTCTATACCATCTAAAACCGGCATCTGGATATCCATTAAAATAACATCATAGTCTTGCTTGCGGACCTTTTCAAGGGCTATCTGGCCATTTTCGGCTTCGTCATACCGGCAATGCCATTTTTTTAAAATATTGGCTGCATACATCCGGTTGATATCGTTGTCTTCTACCAGCAGCACCCGCATGCCGGCCAAGCTGCTGGCCTGTTTTTTGGTCTCCTTTCTGGGCTCTGTTTCTTCAACCAGGTCTGTTTTGCTGCCAATTTCGTACGGAATCATAAAAGTAAAGGTGGTGCCTACGCCCACCCGGCTACTCACCGATATTTTACCGCCTTGCAGCTCTACCAACTGCTTACTGATGGTCAGCCCCAGGCCGGTGCCGCCAAACTTTCGGGTTATACTTTCATCGGCTTGCTTAAAGGTGTCGAATATTGTTCCCAGCTTATCTTTGGGTATGCCAATACCCGTATCTATGACTTCAAAAGTAACATTTAATTTTTTGTCAAATGACTTAGAACACCCCACATTAATCGTAATTTTTCCTTCGTGGGTAAATTTTATGGCATTATTAACCAGGTTAATAAGAATCTGATTCAGACGCACAGGGTCACCGAGAAGAATGGGTCCCCGCTCATGAATTTTTGTATTCAATTCAATGGTCAGCCCCTTTTCATGGGCTTGCACGGTAAGGGAATCAATTACTGATTGTACCTGGTGCAGTATGTCGAAACCTATTTTTTCAAATTTAAGTTTGCCGGATTCAATGGCCGAAAAATCGAGAATATCATTGATAATAACCTTTAGATTGTCAGTTGAATGCTTTATGGCGTTTAAATATTTCTTTTGTTCAGCGGTAGGGTTTGATTCATTCAGCAACGTAATCATACCGGCAATGCCATTGATCGGGGTACGGATTTCGTGGCTCATGTTGGCCAGAAACTGCTCTTTGGCTTTTTGTGCCTGGATGAGCTCCTCCTGGTCTTTTTTACGTTCTGAGATATCCCGGCAATCCAGGATGAGGCCGTCTATGCCGTCTTTAAACTTAAGGTTGATGGCGTTAAACTCCAGGTATTTATAGGTGTCGTTAGCGCAGAGAAACTTAAATTCGATATTTGAATTGTACGGATGGCTTTTACAAATTTCGAAATCTTCGGCCAGTTGTTTTTTCAAGGCCGGGTGGATGTACTCAAGAAAGTTCTCGCCAACAAGGTTATCATAACCTACGGTTAAGCTTAGAGAAGGGTTATGATAGAGGATATTCAGATCGAAGTCAACCACAAAAATCACATCGGAACCATCTTCTACTACATCTTTATAAAACTTTTCCTGCTCAAGGTATTTCTTAAGGTTTTCTTTCATCCTTGCGGGCTTTTAGGTGACGGTAAATGGTAGATTTCCCTATATCCAGGATATCGGCTACCTGCAATACATTATTGTTATATTTCTTTAAATAATAATCAATAATGCGGGCCTCATACTCCTTTAAGGTCAGGTTTTCATAGGTGATATTATCTTCCTGGCGGATACTTTTAAAAACGATATCATCAGCCGTGATAACATTATCGGTGCACATTACCGCGCCAAGTTCAATAATGGATTTCAACTCCCTGACATTGCCGGGATAGTGATAGCCCAGGAGTTTTTCTTTGGCTGCCGAGGATAGTTCAACTGGCCCGAGGTTATTCTCCTTACAAAACTCAGCCAGCATTTTAAGGGCGATGATAATAATATCATTGCCGCGTTCACGTAAGGGGGGCAGGTGGATGGGAAGGCCCAGCAGGCGGTAGTACAAATCTTCGCGGAAATTGCCTTTTTCAACCTCTTTAGCCAGGTTGCGGTGGGTGGCCGCCACGATACGTGGGTTTATTTTAATGGTATCGTTGCCACCAATGCGGGTGATTTCCTTTTCCTGTAAAACCCGTAATATTTTGGCTTGCATGTTGATGTCCATTTCGCCAATTTCATCCAGAAAAATAGTCCCATCGGTAGCTTCTTCAAATTTACCTATCCTGCGGGTAATAGCCCCGGTAAAGGCACCTTTTTCATGACCAAAGAGTTCGCTTTCAAGTAGTTCGCTGGGAATAGCAGCTATATTTACCGCCACAAATTTGTTTTTCTTGCGCTCCGAATGGTAATGCACGGCTTTGGCTACCAACTCCTTGCCGGTGCCGGTTTCCCCGGTAATGGATACCGTAATATTGGTTTTAATGGCTTTCTCCATAAGTTTAAAAACCTCTTTAATGGCGGGGCTGGAACCAAGGATACTGTTAGAGAAGTCATATTTAACGCTTATTTCCTGCTTCAGGGTATTAAGTTCATTGATGAGCTTAATATTTTTACTGGCATTAACAATGCTTACTAAAAGCCGCTCTTTGGTGTTATCATCTTTGGGGATATAGTCATAGGCGCCTGCCTTAAGCAGTTCAACGGCAGTGGAAATGTCTTCCTGCCCGGAGACAATAATCACCTGAATGTTACTGTCGGCTTGCCGGATGGCTTTTAGTACCTCATCGCCACTCATATCGGGCAGGCTGTAATCAAGGGTAACAATATCAGGTAATTTGTGCAGGGCATTGATGCACGATTTGCCATCGGTAAAAAAATCAACCTCGATTTCAGGGTTTAAATCAAACACGTAAGCCAGAAACCGGGTGTAAACCGGGTCATCCTCAACGGCATATATCCTGATAGGATTATCGTTATCCATTTTTAAATATATTATCTTGTGCGCAATAAAAGGTTAATCCGTGGGATTTTTTGTGCAAAAACATATTTCTGGTGCCCGAAGGGGTAGGGTTTAAGGTTGTTGGTTAAAAAAAATCAATTGAAAAGTATATCTTGTACCAATTAAAAGCAAATTATCCTTACGATTATTATCTTTGACAGGAAATATCTTTTTGTTCAAACGTAACTACAATTATGATCCCTGAATTTGCCGAGTTAACCCAGGAAGAGGTGGAAACAATGTATGCCATGCCCATATATGTGGCCGTACTTATTGCCGGTGCCGATGGTAAAATTGATAATACTGAAATCAGAAAAGCGGTGTCACTGGCCAACCTGAAGAAGAAAAAAGCCCGAAAGGAGCTAATTGACTATTACCATGCGGTGAATACAGATTATGAGGACAAACTAAAGATGGCCATTGCCAATTTCCCTGCCGATTATAAGGAAAGGGAGAAGCTGCTTATTGAAGAAATAAAAAAGGTAAACGATATTTTTCCGAAGCTTGAAAGGTCTTTTGCCATTAAGCTTTATGCCAGTTTCAAAGAAATTGCCAAACAAATTGCCGAGGCATCGGGTGGTGTGTTTGGCTATATGAGTATCGGTTACGAGGAGTCGAAACTCATTGACCTCAAGATGATCAAAGACCCGGCTAAGTGAGTTCACTGGGCAATGTTTCGGTAAGTATACTTGTTCCCGGCCGCATGGTGTTTCTCATGTGGCTTATTTTTTTTATTGAAACCAATTACGGTATCGATCTGGCTGTTTTTGGTATCTTGCCCCGTAACCCCTACGGCCTTTTAGGGTTAATTTTCGGGCCATTATTGCATGGTTCATTGCTCCATCTGGCCTCAAATACGGTGCCGTTGCTCTTTCTCGGCACCACCTTGTATTATTTTTATGGCCGTATTGGCCGTAAGGTATTTCTGGCGGGCTATTTCCTTACAGGTATCCTGGTCTGGCTTTTTGCCCGTCCTTCTTTTCATATTGGCGCCAGCGGCCTGATCTATGCCATTGCTTCATTCCTGTTCTTTTCCGGTATTGTCAGGACCGAGTTCCGCTCTATGCTTATTTCACTTATTGTGGTGCTGGCCTATGGCGGGCTGGTATGGGGCGTATTGCCTACCATGCCCGGCATCAGTTGGGAGTCGCATCTGTTTGGTGCCCTGGTGGGAGGGTGGCTGGCCTATATATACCGCGATACCCGGATAAGCTAAACGGCCAGGGCTGCCGGCTTATCCTTCCTGTACCGCTATGCTGATTATTTTATCACCTGCTTCAATCTGGTCGATTACTTCGAGCCCTTCCACTACCTTGCCAAAGCAGGTATGCTGCCGGTCGAGGTGCTGGGTGTTATCACGGTTATGGCAGATAAAAAACTGGCTCCCTCCCGTATCGCGGCCGGCATGGGCCATGGACAATACGCCCCGGTCATGGTATTGGTTATCGCCATCCAATTCGCACTTTATGGTATAACCCGGGCCTCCGGCACCTGTGCCGTCAGGGCAGCCGCCCTGGATAACAAAGTTGGGGATTACCCGGTGAAATGTAAGACCATTGTAAAAACCATCTTTGGATAATTTGATAAAGTTAGCTACGGTATTGGGGGCATCTTTCGTAAAAAATTCCACCTTCATGTTGCCTTTATCGGTGCTTATAATTGCTGTCTGCATAAAACTTTATTTATTGAATGTTAACGTGGCTGGCAAAACTAAAGAATCGGCCGGTAATGTGGCAATAAATGCCGCGAAATAGATGCTAAATATATTAGCAAACAAAAATATTTTAATTATAAAATATTAATTATCAGAAATTTAAATATCACTTATTAAAGAGATAGTTAGTATGTGCAAGCGGTTTTTTCTCTAGTTGCAGAAGATTATTTAACCGTTGTTGTTTTACCGTTCCAGGCCAGGTTGGCCAGGGCCTTCAGCCCGGAGGGCAGGGGCTTAGTATTGTTTTTCCCGGGGTCGAGTAGAATCCCGGTAAAGTTCTCCGGGCCGATTGTTGGTGGCAGTGGCTTGTTGATTTTATTCCCCGGGATAACCACCAGGTCGTCTGGGATTTGCCCACCGTATTGAAGAACAAGGTAATATTCCCTGGCTAGTTCACTAACTTCATTTGCCGGCTTTGTGGCTGTTTTAACAAATAGGGTATTTAGTTTTAAACCGGCCATTTGCTTTAAAAGGGCTTTACTTTCTTTGTTGTTGTCCAGCTTATTCAGCACAATACCCCTGATCCGGTACCGGGGTTGGTCTTTGACTGTTATTTTGGGAATGACAAAGCCTGTTTTCGTACGGCCATTTGCCAGTACTTGCAAGAGTGATTGGATACCATAGAAGATTCCCTGGGCGGTAGCCGCCTTAATTTTGATTTGCGGGGAGGTTATTTCCAGGGTATAGGCTTGCGGATTACCGGGGAGGATGTTATGGTCTAAAATCAGGTGTATAGCTTGTTTGTGCTTGCGCGTAGAATAAAGGTCGCCAATATACACTTCATGCGGGCCCAGGGCTGTCAAGGCCCCTTTCAGGTAGGTGGCCAGGCCTGCCGTTACTTCATTGCTTACATCGGTTACCACCCAAATGCCTTTGCCGAAGCTTATATTACCCGCCCGGTAAAGAATTTTCTGCGGGGCCGGGGTAATGGTAACCTTTGCTACGCTTTCTTTTGCCTGTTCTTGTGTACAGGAAAGTAGAAGGAACATAAAGAAAACCGGTAGGGTGCCCCTGGGTATAGGATTTGTTTTCATGGGTACGGATCAGGGTGCCAGGGCATTTTCTATGGCCGTATGCAGTTCCCGGCCACGGAGGTTTTTGCCGATTATCCTGCCGTCCGGGTCCAGGAGCAGGGAATAGGGAATAGACCTGATGCCATATGCATCACTGGCGGCATTACGCCAGCCTTGCAGATCGGAAACATGATGCCAGGTAAGGTTATCGCTGGTAATGGCCTGCAGCCATTTACTACGGTCGGTATCTAACGATACCCCAAGGATATCAAAGCCCTGCCCATGGTATTTTTTATAGGCCGCCACTATATTGGGGTTCTCTGCCCGGCATGGGCCGCACCACGAAGCCCAGAAATCAATCAGGAGAAATTTCCCCCTTAAATCACGCAACGAAACCATATTGCCCAGGCTATCGGCCTGGGTAAAGTCAGGGGCTGTCATGCCAATTTTTAGTTTGGTCCATTTTTCTAGGGAAGAAGTAAGGCGTTGCACATAGGTGCTTTCTTTAAGTGCCGGAGCAAACGACTTTACAATTGTTGCCAGTAATTCAACAGAATCATCATTATAAAATGTTCTTGTGGCCTGCAGAGGGCCTAAAATGTTATCTGTATTGCGCCTGATAAAGGCTATTTCGTTAGTCTTAACCAGGTTTTCTGTTGCAAAATAAATAGAGTCAATACGGGCTGTTTCTACTGTGTCACCTTTTTCCCTGGCCGCCAGATATTGTGGGTATAAAGGCCGTATCTTACCAGTTAGTTTGTATTGTTCTGTCGTAAAGTCAACATAACGTTCATTCAGCATAGAGCCGGTAAACCTGGCCTTCCAGATACTGTCTGCCGCAGCAGTAATGGTCATCCGGGTGTTTTCGAGAAAGAAGAAGAGTGGCCGGGGCACCCCCTCCAGGCGCAGATAGTAAGTGTCCGGCAAGCCGGTTATCTCCCCCTTAAAGGTTGCTTGTGCCCGGCTAAGGGTGGCGCTGTCAATAATCACCTCCTCGCCATCAACATGATGGTATAATACTACTGTTGTTGAATCAGGGGCGCCTTGCACAGTAAGTTGAATTTCATAGCCGCTTTTGTGGGTATTGTTATTTTTGCAACTGCCGGATAATACCAGCACGGCTATCGCCAGGCAATAACGTAAAGTCTTCATATCAGTCATTTGGTGTCAATCAAAATTTCATCGGCAAACAGCCATGCCGGATGGCCGGCCCCTTTGTGCCAGTCAGGGCATTTTCCCACGTTAACGGCTGTAACCCTCACGTACCGGGCTGTTAAGGCCGGGTAACCGGTGCCCAGTGTCTCGGTGAGCAGGCCATCTGCCTTTGGGTCAACTAAATTCCTGATAATTTTCTTGTGTTCAAAGTGTTTGCCGTCTTTTGATAATTCGACTATCAACGCCTGCGGGTAAAATATCCAGGAATAATGCTCTTGCAGGAAGCCAACCTTTACGGCCGTAACCCTGCGTGGGCGGCCCAGGTCAACCACTGCTTCCAGGTTAACTCCGTGGAACCCCTGCCAGCCGTCCCGGAAGTTATTTCCTCCCCGGATGTGGTCGATTAAGGCCTGGCTACTGTTACCGGTATAATTATGACTGTACGGGTATTTCAGGCTTATTTTGCGGCCATAGGGTATTTTGATAAACCTGGCCACGGCAATTTTTGAGGGGAGCTGCCCGGGCTTGTAAGCGATAGCTTTAATAACCGTTGTGGTGTCCAGGCGAAAGGCTGCCGTAAACTTTCCGGCTGTTGAATCCGGGGTGGAGCCGTCCACCGTATAGTATAGGGCTACTCCGGCCTCGGGGCTGAAGATATTAATGGTGGTGGTATCGGCAAAGGTCATTTCACCCCCATCAATCAGCGGGGTAATGGTGAGGGCCTTGCCTTCAGTTTTGGTTACCGGCCCCCTGATATGGGTACCGTGCCAGGTTGTTGCCGGCTTACTGCCCATGGTAAATTCCAGGGTGCCGCCTTTAATTATTTCCTGATGGGTGATAAAGCTGCGCCTTAGCGGTGAGCCGTTGAGTTTCGCCTCCTGTACATAGTAGTTGTCCGGGGAGAGGTTGTGGGTAAGCAGTTGAAAAACATTGCCGTTTTCGAGTTTCAGGCGGGCCTTTTTCACCCGTGGGGTGCCCAGGGCATACTCGGCAATGCCTGGGGTTACCGGGTAAAAACCCAGGGCACTAAACACATACCAGGCCGACATCTGCCCGCAATCTTCATTACCTGAGAGGCCATCGGGCCTGTTGGCATACAATTCAGTGGTTATTTGATGTACCAACGCCTGGGTTTTCCAGGGCTTGCCGGTATAATTGTAGAGGTAGGCGAAATTATGAGACGGCTCATTGCCGTGGGCATATTGGCCGATCATACCGGCAATATCGGGTTGGTTACGGCCGGTAATGCCGGTTTTGGCGGTAAACAGGCTGTCGAGTTTATGGGTAAGGCTGGAGACCGGCCCATATAAGGCATTGAGGTTACTGATATCGTGAGGCACAAACAAGTTATACTGCCAGGCATTGGCTTCGGTATAATTGCCGCTTACCTCATAGGGGTCAAACGGTTGCAGCCAGTTACCGTTTCTGCGGGGCCGCATAAAACCGGTGGCCGGGTCATACAGGTTTTTATAAAATTGTGCCCGTTGCCAATAGGTATCCCTGATGTTTTCTTCCCCCAGTAGCTCTGCTACCTGCCCTATACACCAGTCGTCATAAGCATACGCCAGGGTTTTGGAAACGGCTTCATGCTCTTTTTCGGCAGGAATGTAGCCCATTTTGCGGTAGTAGGCTAAGCCCAAATGGTTGGCCATGGCCGAGGCCTGCATGGCTTCCAGGGCCAGGTCATAATCAAACCCCGGTAGCTTTTTCACCATAGCATCGGCAATTACCGGGATGGCATGGTACCCGATCATGGTGCCGGTTTCATTGCCGGCCAGTTCCCATACCGGTAACAGCCCCTGTTGTTGGTACATGGCCAGCATGGTATTGATCATATTCACATTGCGCTGCCGGTTAAGGAGGGTGAACAAAGGGTGCGTGGCCCGGAAGGTGTCCCAAAGGGAAAATACGGTATAATGGGTGCCGCTGGTGATATGGGTTTGCTTGTCCATGCCCCGGTATTCCCCGTTAACATCGCTAAACACATTGGGGGCCAGAAAGCTGTGGTAGAGGGCAGTATAGAACGTTATTTCATCATCGGGGTTTAAAAATTCAGCTTTTATCTTGCCCAACTCCTTGTCCCAGGCTTTTTCGGCAGCGCGCACATAATGGGCAAAATCCCACAGGGGTGCTTCCTTGTCAATATTTTCTGCGGCATTTGCCACCGATACAGCCGAAAGGCCAACCTTGACCATTAGGGGGGCAGTCAGGGCACCGAATTCCATCATGGCCCGATCATTTCCTGAATTAGCATGATTGACAGTAAAGGGGGCTGAAAACCGGGCAACAAAAAATACGGTTTGCTCTTTGGCCCAACCGGTTGACTGCCTGAAGCCACTGATTTCGTCTTCGGCAGTTGCCTGCCATTGGCCGGCTACCATCTTGTCGGGGCCAATGCCATGGGCCAGGTTAAGAGTAAGAAAAGTACTGGCAGCCTGGTTAAAGTGGTATTGGTGGATGCCTACCCGGGTGGTGGCCGTTAATTCTACCTTAATGTTATTCGCTAAGTTAACGGCATAATACCCTGCCCAGGCTTGCTCATCGGTATGACTAAAACCAATGGGGCTAAGGTTGGCTGTGTTGCCGGGCGTGAACAAAATATCCCCGTAATCGGCTGCCCCGGTGCCGCTGAGGTGGGTATGGCTAAAGCCCAGCAAGGTAGAGTCTGTATAATGATAGCCCGAGCAGGCATCCCAGCCGGCCACCCGGGTGTCGGGGCTGAGTTGTACCCTGCCAAAGGGGAGGGTAGCTCCGGGGTAGGTATGCCCATGGCCACCGGTTCCGATGAAAGGGTTTACCTTTTTGGCATGAATTGCTTTTTTATGCGTGCAACTGATGCTTGCCAGCAGGGCGATAAACAGGAAGAAGCCTGGATTTTTCATATCAAAATCAAATAATCCTTCGTTATTATTGTGGTAGGGAACCAACTAACTAATTTGCACCTGTAAAGTAAGTCATTCCCTGACTTTAGAAGAATTTATGTTCATTAAAAAGGCCGTATTTTTTATCATCGGGATTTTTTTCAGCCTACGGGTTACCGCCCAGCCCCACCCCCTTGCGCAGGTACCGTTTATCCTGAATAACGATCATATCATTATTCAGATACACCTGGCAAACTCCGGGCCACTCAATTTTTTATTCGATTCGGGGGCCGGAGGTACCCTGATAAGCAAAGAAGTGGCCGATTCGTTAGGGTTTACCTATGTGCGGCAGCGCAAAAATGTGGGTGTGTCCGGGGCCCATGAGGTGGGGGTCATTAGAGGGGTGAAATTAACCCTGGCGGGCGTAAAGGTGGGCAATATTACCCTGTTAAGTACCAACACCCCCCTGGAAGAGTTGGATGACGGGCGCAAAGTCCATGGGGTTATCGGCTATCCCATCCTGGCAAAATATGTAGTGGCCATAGATTATGCCGCTATGCAATTAAGTTTATACAACCGTAATACCTATAGTTATCAAGGCGAAGGCCAGGTGTTGCCGATAGACCTGGTTTATAATATTCCCCTGGCAAAGGCTACCATAACCCTCTATAACGGCACCGAGTTTACCGGCAATTTTTTAGTAGATACCGGGGCCCGGTCGGATGTGATTGTGAGTTCACCAACCGTTGTTAAATACGCCATGGCCGAAAATGTGGGTAAGCATTACACGGTAAGGCGAAGAATTGGCAGTTCCCAGCGAAGGACCAAGATGCGCTACGGCCGCTTGCAGTCTATTCAGTTTGCCAAGTATAAATTTGAGCATATCCCTGTGGCCCTCAGCAGTGACAACAGGGGGGTGTTGTCAATCAATGCTTTGCACGGTATTATCGGCAACCGGTTGTTGCAAAGGTTTAACATTATCTTTGACTACCACAAAGGACAGCTTTACCTGGAGCCGAGTGTCCTCATCGGCAGCAGGTATAAAATCAACGCTTCGGGCCTGGATATAACCTTTAAAAAGGGCAAGCCGTTTATCACCAATATCATCGACCGATCCCCGGCAGACAAAGCCGGCTTACGGCCAAACGATGAGATTGTCGCTATCCACGGCCAACTGGTTACCACTATGCAGCCGGCTGAAATCCGCCAGGCATTTTTTCATCAACAGGGGAAAATCGAGTTGGTTGTCAGGCGCAACAATAAACTTAAATATACCGAATTTACCTTACAGCCACTGCTTTAGC
>JALSJF010000163.1 GCA_026989505.1 Cyclobacteriaceae bacterium | reverse complement strand
ATCTTTTTTGAAAAACCCAACGTTGGCCATCAGGTATGCAGAAGGATAAATCCTTGAAAAAACACAACTTGGTTTGTTTGACAATGAACAAGGGGCTGCCAGGCGACCTGTAATAGAAAACAGACCTTAAGAGTAAATAAAACAACTTTTCAGCCTATATTTATTTTTTTCCGGACGCTACTGATTTAATTTACGTCATTATTCACGAAAATCGTGAATAAACCGGGTCAGGGTTTTCCTATCCACCCCTGGGCGGCTAAAGCCGGCAACCGGGAACAAAACTTATGGATTTCCCGGGGATAGGATGGCCGGAGGCCATGAAATTTACCTGCCCGACCCCGGCAACGGTTGACCGGGCACAGGCATACCATACCCATCATTGCCGGTCAGGGTTATTGCCCGGATGATGCCTGCAGGCGCTGGTTGTTTACATAGGCCCAGACACCCACCACAGCAATAACGGCCACGGCATAATAAACAAAGGTGGGTATTGGTACCGGATCACCGGCCGCATAGGAGTGCAGGCCGGAGAGATAGTAATTCACCCCGAAGTAGGTCATGATAATGGAAGCAAAGGCCAGCAGGGCAGCCAGGTTAAAGGCATACTTACCTTTCAGGCCGGGAATAAAGCGCATGTGCAACACAAAAGCGTAGAAAATAATCGAAGCCAGGGCCCAGGTTTCCTTCGGGTCCCAGCCCCAGTAACGCCCCCATGATTCGTTGGCCCATACCCCCCCCAGAAAGTTGCCGATAGTCAGCAAAATCAGGCCGAAGGTGAGGGTCATTTCAATAACATAGGTGAGTTCTTTAATCGACAGGTCAAGGCGGACAGCATTGTCCTTGCGTTTCATGATAAACGTGAGCAGGTTGATAAAGGCCAGCAAGGCGCCCAACCCCATAAACCCATAGCTGGCCGTAATGGTAGCCACATGAATGGTTAACCAATACGACTTCAACACCGGTACCAGGTTGGTAATCTGCGGGTCCATCCAGCTTAGGTGGGCCACAAAGAGGATAACGCCTGCCAGAATGGCCGTCACCGCCAGCGTCATCTCCGACTTGCGGCTAAACAACAACCCGGCCAGCAGACTGGCCCAGGCAATGTAAATCATTGATTCGTACCCGTTGCTCCAGGGCTCATGGCCGGAGATATACCAGCGCAGCACAAGGCCAATTAAGTGCACGGTAAACCCAAGTATAATCAGCCCCTGGCCAAACCGGAATACCTGCTGCAGTTTTGCTTTGGGCCGGAATATCTTGATAAAGGTGATAATCAGCAGCAGAAAGCCGGTAAGCAGGTAATACGGGTACAGCCGCTCAAAAATATTGAGTTGGTTGAACTTTATTTCCAGGTTTATTTTCGTAGCCGATGGCAGCACTTCTGCCCCATACTTCTTTTGGTAATCTTTAATCCCTTGCAGCACAAAAGCCGCGCTGTCATTACCGGCCGCGAGGTATTGGGTATAGTAATAAAAGGCTTTGCGGGCAAAAACCGAATCGGCCCCGGACAGGGAGTAAAATTCTTCCGCCATAGGCGAAACCCAGTGGTGGTCGGGATCGTTAGGTACCGGAAAAATCTTTAACAAATCACCCCGGTAAACCATATAAGAGATATTCAGCCGCTCATCCACCTTCATCAGGTCCTTGTCAAACTGGCTGCGCTCGGCAGGCTTTTTCTCGTAAGCAGCACTAATCAGGCTTTGTAATTTATAGCGGCCGTTAATGTCAAAGAAATCGATGTAGCGGGCATATTTGCCAGTAATGCCCAATTCACTTTGCAGCCGCTCATTCTTAACCTGGATAACAGGTTTCAACTGCCATTGATGTGGCGTAACCATCATGCCCAACAAGACCTGCATAGGGTTCAACCCTTCATAGGTAGAATGTTGGTTGACCTTGCGCAGCAAATCGCTGGCCAGGGTTTGCAAAGGCGCCATACGGCCATCGTTGGTTTGATAAACCAGGGTGCTGATCTCTTCTGCCTGGGCCCTGGTGGGCACAAAGGCCTGGTCCTGAGCGGCAGTAGTGAGGGAAGCAAAAAGGAATATCACCAGCAACACCGCCAGGCTGGCCCGCTTTTCATGTACCCGGTCTATTTTAGCCGAAAGCTGGGTAAAGCGGCTATTTTTATTAAAGAGCACAAACAATAAACCGATGGCCAGCAGCAGGTAGCCAAAATATGAAACATAGGTACCGGGCTTATCTTTATTGATGGACAAGACGGTGCCCAACTCGTCCCGGTCGTAAGACGACTGATAGAGGCGGTACCCTTTGTATGACAAAATGTGGTTCATGTAAATCCTGAATGGAAATTCTGTGTGGCCATCAATAACGGTAACCTCG
>JALSJF010000162.1 GCA_026989505.1 Cyclobacteriaceae bacterium | reverse complement strand
AGCATGGGCATCGTTAAACTTAGGCGGCAGCTTTTCGCCATTCAGGTAATTCTCCTTATCCACCTTGGTCATGATGTTCACATCGATACTGCCCATGTGCAGGTTTTTCTTTAGCCAGTGGCTAACCTTATGCATGTCAAAGTAATCGGCTGTGAGCTTTTTAAACTCCTGCTTAATGGCGGAGGTATCGGGGAGCATATTAAAATACTCCTTGATTTCATGCCCTTTCTCTACCGAAATATTGACAAACTCATCAAATTTTTTGCGTGCCAGGTGGTTAACCATATTAAGATAGGAGGTAATCCGCTTGGCCCGGAAATCCTCTGCTTTCTCGGTGATCTCCTTGTAAGGGAGGTTAAATTTCTCACTGTACATCTTCCGCAGTTTCTCTAACAGGATATCATCTACCAGTGAAATAACCGAATCGATACCATATTTTGAGACCTTCAAAGGGGTATCGATGGTGAAACCTATGCCCATTACCGGGATGTGAAAGGAATGTGTTTTTTTCATTGTGGTTTTACTTTTTCTGACCGTGGTTGGCAACACCCTAACATATATTTATATGCCGAACACCACCAACAATAAACAAAGTTAACCCTTTTACCCGGCAAAGTCACGAAGAATTTTAACAACGGCAGGTATTTTTTTGCCTGTGGTTAACTTCTGTTTGTTGGTTTTTCTGACGTTAAACAGGGTTAAGTTAATTTTTGTTTGGTTTTTCTACCTGCACTTTAGCCTTTGCACCGGCCGCTCATGATATTTCAGCAAAGCCACTTCCTGGTTTTCCAAAGCGGCTGTCTTGTAACCTGAACGCGAGTAATAATACGGCTGATGAATTTTTCGGGTTAAAAAAATCACACGTTAGTAATTGGCAAAATGTGCATGGGCAATTTTCACCTTGCCCTGATCGTCAAGCACCAGCACAAACGTAACCGGGCCTTTTTGGGCACTTTTTTGTGCTTCAACCCCATAATCGGCAGTATACCAAACAGCCGCTACCAGGGCGGTTTCGCCATAAAGCCTGATCTCAACATCTTCCAGCCACAGGTTTATGCGGGGCTGCCTGCCGCCCGTAACAAAACCAAACCCGGCATGGTGCGGGGCCAACTTATCATAACCCTTGAGCAAACCTTCCTTTTCGGATGAAAAATAGGTTAGTTCATCCGTAGTTAAAAAGATTTCCGGCAGCAGGCTTACGTCATAGGTTGCCCACAGGTTCAGCCATTGTTCAATGGCTGCCTGTACGTCTGCCTCAGTAAGTGCGGTTGCCGTACGCCTCCCATCCACCCTGTTTTCCGAAGGTTTATTACCCGTACAGGCGGTTAGTGCAACCAGTATGAGAATACCACCGGCAGATTGTTTCAGGTTCATGGCAGGTTATATTAGTCTCTCCCTCTAAATTAATAAATAGCGATTCATTTTTTAGGGGAAATGATTATTCTCGGTACATTCTCCTGCTCCAGCAATTGGTTGTAGTGTATAAACTCATTGGCCATCAGCAGGTTAAATTTAGTTTTAATGATGGCATATTCTTTTTTCACGTCTTCATAACGCTCAATCACCCCTCCGGTAGGTTTGCCATCGGCATACACCAGCACACTGTAAAGGCGGCCGACATGGTTAGAGAACTTACGCGGATAATTAATGGCGTCCTGGCTGGTCTCCACCTTATTTTGAATAATCAAATCTTCAACTTCGGTGAGTTTTTTATCCAGTTCGGCTGCTGCCTGTGTTAATTCTTTGCCATACCCTGCCGCAGTAGCCCGTTCGGCAATAGCCTTGGCCTGGCTGCGTATGGCCCTGATGTTTTTCAGGGTTTTATGCGCTTCTTCAATAAGATTGGCAATAGCAACCCCCATTGCATATTGCTGCTCAAAATCTGCTGCGGTAACCTCTGTCCAGCGGGGGTCAATGCGCACCACCAAAGGTTTTATTACCTCACTGTCGCCAACCGTTAACCTGACGGTATAGTTTCCCGCAGGGATTTTCGGGCCTTCTGCCGGATTGCGCAATACCATCGACACAAAATCTTCCACCAGTTCCGGGCCATCAACGCGCAGGTTCCAGTGCAGGGTGTTGAAGCCCTTTTTTACCGCAAGCTGACGCTGGTGCCGTGTTTCATCCGCCTGATTGGTAAAAACCACCAGGGTGTCCCTGGCAGCCCCAACAACGGCTATTTTTACCTCGGTGGTGGAATCTATCTCCTGTCCTAGGTAAAATTTAATATTGGCATCCTTACCGAAAACGTTGGTGCGGTAAGCCGGCCGGGGGGTATATAAAATATTATCGGTTTTGGTATGGCCGGCTGCCTCCCTGAGCGGGGCAAGGTCATCCATTACATAGA
>JALSJF010000161.1 GCA_026989505.1 Cyclobacteriaceae bacterium | reverse complement strand
CACTGGGAGGCACCATTTCGTTGACCAATACCCGCCCCAGGCAAGGGGCCGGCCTGATGGTTTCACAATGGTTGGGTTCTTTTGGCTCTGTTAAAAATACGGTTAAGGCCAGTTATGCCGGCAAAAAGTTTTTTGTGCAGGTAAAAACCCTGTGGGACCAGGCTGCCAATGATTTTACCTTTACCAACACCACCAAACCGGGTCTGCCGAGGGAGGTGCAGCAAGGCGCAGGTTACCGCCTTGGGGGAGGGGCCCTTGAAGCCGGGACAACGGTTGGCCGGAAAGGAAAAATATTGCTTTCGGGGCAGTACTTCCAGGCCAACAGAAACCTGCAACCAAGCATGAATGCCAATGTACCCGGAAATAACCAAACCGATGAGAACATCAGGGTGCGGGTTAACTACGCTGTTGATAAAACGGCCGTTTCATGGAATGTAAATTATGCTTACCTGCGTGATGTTATCGGTTTTAATGGCGTTAAGACCTTTGCCGGACAACAGGTTGTGCGAACAGAAGCAGCGCTAAGGCCAGTCCCCTGGCTCAACCTTAACCTGGCCGCAGACTATAATTATATCCGGCTTAACTCGCCTTTTTATACAGCCGAAAACACCTCCGAAAACAGGGGCAACCTATGGGTTGCTTTCCTGCTGAGCCCCCTGCCACGGCTGGCGCTAAGCCTCAACCTGCGGCAAGCATTTACTACGGATTACCGGATACCTTTCACCCCCTCACTCGGCTTAGAGTACCGGCTGATACAACAACCGGGGAGCCGCCTGGTAGTGAAATCCTTGCTGGCAAGGGGTTTCCGCGTGCCCACCCTCAACGAGCGCTACTGGAACCCCGGAGGTAACCTGAATTTGTTGCCGGAGGAATCATGGTCGGCCGAAGCAGGGTTGGCCGGCCAGGGCGGTCAACAACTTGCTTTTACCTATGAGGTTACCGCTTACCGGATGTGGGTTGACAACTGGATATTGTGGCAGCCTCAGGGTAGTTTCTGGTCTCCGCAAAACATAAAATATGTAGAGGTATATGGCCTTGAGGCCGGGGGCTCCCTGCAACACCGGCTGGCCGCGGCCAATGTTACCTGGCGGGGGAACTATGCCCTTACCAAAGCTATAAACCGTACCGGCCTCGACCCTTATGACCGTTCCGTAGGCAAACAACTTGCCTATGTGCCGGTACACAAAGCCTCGTTAACGGCTGCCACAGAGATAAAACATTGGGTTGTATTGCTAAATGCAGCCTTTACCGGCAAACGCTATGTAACAGCCGATAACGAAAATGACCTGCCGGCCTATACCTTACTTAACGTACGGCTAAGCCGCACATTTAAGCTTAATAATTACGTGCTTAACGGCCATGCCAACATCAATAATGTATTAAACACACCCTATCAAAGCATTGAGAACCGGGCTATGCCAGGCATCAATTTTTTGCTTGGAATTACTATTTCTTATCATAAACCATAATGTAAACATGAAAAAAACCAGACTTTTTATTTTCTCCTGGGTTACACTGGCCCTGTTATTAAACGGCTGTTCAAAAAACGAACCCGTACCCAAAGGCGCGTTTGCCACCGGGGTTTTTGTTATTAATGAAGGCAACTTCAGCGAGTCCAATGGTTCCGTAGGCTTTTATGACCCGGCCGCAAAAGAAGTAAAGCAGGATATTTTTGCCGAAGTAAACGGGGTAACTACCGGAGGCCTTATTCAATCGGTATATTTTTATGCCAATATGGCTTTTATCATCGACCAACTGGGCAACCGCATTGAGGTGGTGGAAGCCGAAACCTTTAAAAGCATTGCTACCCTTGATGAGGGGCTAAGCACTCCGCGCTATATGACCGTGGCCAATGGCAAAGGCTATGTTGCCAACTGGGGCCCTTTCGATCAGAATTTCAACCTGCCCGATTCGTATGTGGCCGTAATCGATTTAACTTCCTTTACGGTAAGCAAAACCATCCCTACCGGCAACGGCACCGAAGGGTTGTTTACGTACAACAATAGCGTATATGCCGCCAACTCATATGAGGCCACTGTGCAAATAATTGATGCCGAAACCGATGCCATAACCGGGGCAATAGATGTGGCCGATGCTCCGGTAGGTTTTGTTGAGGATAAAGACGGTAAGGTGTGGGTACTAAGCAGTTCGTATTTCAGTGGTGCGGCCTTGTCGCAGCTTGACTTAAACAGCAAAACTGTAATCAAAAGCTTTCCGGTCAGTTCTGCGGCTAAAAGCCTGGTGATAAATGGGGCCGGAGACCAGCTGTATTACTTGGCGGCCCCTTTTGGTGGTGATGCCGAAGTGAAAATGGTATCGATTGACGCCACCGAAGACGCTGCCTCTGCC
>JALSJF010000160.1 GCA_026989505.1 Cyclobacteriaceae bacterium | reverse complement strand
ATTTCCATGTTGCTCTAGGTATATTTTTACACTCATTTATTCTCCTCTCCGCAAATTTAAATTTATGTTTTTACCGGTTACCTGTGATTCAGGATAGCTGCGATTCAATAGCTTCCCGTACTTTGAGGGCTGCATCGCCCGTGCCATAGAGGGTGGAGGTGGTGATGACGGTAGCCTGCATGGCCTCGTAGGCGGCTATGATATCATCCCCGGGCCGGAAGAGCCGGTTATAGCCCAGTTGGACTAATTCCACCCATTCGGTTTCGTTGCGCATGGTAAGGCAGGGCACCCCGTGAAAGTAAGCTTCTTTCTGCACCCCACCCGAATCGGTAATTACCAGGCGGGCGTTTTTTTCAAGCATCAGCATGTCAAGATAGCCCACCGGGTCGATAAGGGTGATCTTGGCTTGTCCGGGGGAGCCCTCAATAGCCGCCAGCATTTTCCGGGTGCGCGGGTGCAGTGGCAGGACCACAGGTATTTCGTTTGCCAGTCGCGTAAGGTCGTGCATGATTTTCTCCAGGGTAGCGGGGTCATCGGTGTTCTCTGCCCGGTGGATGGTGGCCAGCACATAGTTTTTTTCATTCAGGCCATGGCGTTGCAGCACGGTGCTGTTGGCAGCCAAAGCGGCATAGTAGCGTACCGCATCATACATTACATCGCCAACGGTATGGATGTTTTCGGGGGGGCGGCCTTCGTGCAGCAGGTTGTCGGTAGCCGTTTTTGTTGGGGCAAAGAGCAGGTCGGCCAGGTGGTCGGTTAGTATCCGGTTTTGCTCTTCCGGCATTTTCTTATTGAAGGAGCGCAGGCCGGCTTCTACATGGGCTAAGGGGATATGCAGCTTGGCGGCCGCCAACGCCCCGGCCAGGGTGGAGTTCGTATCGCCATATACCAGTACGGCATCGGGTTTTTCGTGTAAAAGGACTTTCTCGATCTCGATAAGCATTTGCCCTGTTTGCGCACCATGGTGGCCGCCCCCGATGCCGAGGTTGTAATCCGGGCGGGGCAGGCGCAATTCATCAAAAAACACTTTCGACATATTGGCATCGTAGTGTTGGCCGGTGTGGATCAGTATTTCCCGGAGGGCCGGGGTTTCCCCGATAGCCCTTGATACGGTTGCTGCTTTAATAAATTGTGGCCGCGCGCCAACAATGGTTGCCAGTTTCATTGGCTTGTTTGTGTTTGCTATGATAAGGATTTGGGGTTATTCGGCCAGCACTTTTGCTATGCCCTCCGGCAGTCCGGTGCGGTAGTGCCAGCCTAGTTTTTCCATCTTACTTACATCCATCAGTTTCCTGGGTGTGCCATTGGGCTTGGTGTCATCCCAGACTATATGTCCCGCAAAACCAACAGCATCTTTTATCATTTCGGCCAGCTCTTTAATGGTAAGGTCGGTACCAGTGCCCACGTTAACAAAGCCGTCCCCGTCATACTGGTGCATCAGGAACAAGCAGGCATCGGCCAGGTCGTCCACGTAGAGGAATTCGCGCAGGGGGGAGCCGTCCCCCCAGAGGGTAATGGCTACCTCCGGTAAGCCTTCGGTGGCTGAAGATAGTTGGAAGTTGGAAGCTTGAAGTAATATGCCGTATTTTTTTAGAATTTCGAGAATATCTTGTTTTGTGCTCCCCCCGGTGACCCCTTCAATGGGGTTTTTGTTTAAATCTTTTCTGATGGTATTCCAATCATTATTTTCCAGGGCTTTGCCCAGGTGCATTTTACGGACCAGGGCCGGCAGTACATGCGAGGTTTCGAGGTTGTAGTTGTCGTTGGGGCCGTAGAGGTTGGTGGGCATGGCCGAGATAAAGTTACAACCGTATTGGGCGCGGTAGGCATCACACATTTTAATGCCGGCTATTTTGGCAATAGCATAGGGTTCGTTCGTGGGCTCCAGCGCTCCGGTGAGCAGGTATTCTTCTTTCAGGGGCTGGGGGGCCAGTTTGGGATAAATGCAGGAGGAGCCGAGAAAAAGCAACTTTTTTACTCCATGTGCATAGCTTTGGTGAATGATGTTGGCCTCAATCATCAGGTTATCGTAGAGGAATTCGGCCCGGTAGGTGTTGTTGGCCACAATGCCGCCCACTTTGGCCGCGGCCAGAATTACATAGGCGGGTTTTTCGGCTGCAAAAAAGGCGGCTACGGCTGCCTGGTTGCGCAGGTCGAGTTCGGTGGAGGTGCGTAACACCAGGTTTTGGTAGCCCTCGCTTTGCAGTTTGCGCACGATGGCCGAACCCACCATGCCGCGGTGTCCGGCTACATAGATTTTAGCGTTTTTGTTCATGGCTGTTCAGGCCTTTTGAAAGGTTTCTTTGAGGTCTGGCAAAGATCGTTAATTTTTTAATGGTATCATCCTTTCG
>JALSJF010000159.1 GCA_026989505.1 Cyclobacteriaceae bacterium | reverse complement strand
CACCCGGGCTTCGGTAAAGAAGCGGCTTGAGGCCAAAAAGAAGCAAGCCGAGAAAAAGCGGTTGCGTAAGGGGCTGGATTGAGCTATGAACCCTACCGGGCTGCAGGTTCTTCTTTTACCAGCCAGTAGTTCAGGTCGTCACCGGCATTGATACAGGTAGCGTAATCCTTATCATTTTCGGTGAGCATCATGGGTACTTGGGTGTTTTCAATCATCTTCTTTACCTCAAATATTTCCGGGACACGTGTCGTGTAGCTAAAGATGATACTGCCAAGAAGAGTATAACCGCCTGTTTGACAGGGTTTTTGATTGTTACCCTAAGGTTGCTTTTGTAAGCTGAGCCGTAAATTAAGCAATAATATTAACCCGGATTATTCACGCCCGGATTATTCACGACTTTCGTGAACAATGAATGCAAAAATGTAGTAGCCCCAAATTTGGGTTAGGCTTAAATTTTGGTTTAGGTTGTATTTTGTGTATTACAGTATTTTGCAGTTCATCGGCCCTGTGGGCGAAAAATTCTTGTGAATTTTTCGGGTTAAACTCATGAATAACCGTTAGTAAATATACCTGTGGCCATTCATCAAATTCTATCACCCATCGCTGAACGTTATGCCCTATTTTTGTTCACAAAAGGAATGTTGATGTACAGAAGGCGCTATTGGTTTATTGTCCTGGGGTTGTGGACAGGCTTGTTTAAGGCCTATGGACAGCACGTTTCTGCGCCCGGGGAAATTATTGTCTGCTATGCCGGCCACGAGGTACACCGAAGTTACGTAGGTCCCGGCCAACTGCCGCGGGCAGGCAAACGCGTTACCGGTATGGCTACCTTTGTGCTTGATTTTGTTGACGTGCCCTCAGCCGGACAAACCGTCATCCAGCGGGCAGCCGATATCTGGGCAACCATCATCCGTACCGATTTTCCTATCAAAGTAAAGATAAACTGGCTAAGCCTGAACGATGGTGTTCTGGGCTCTGCCCGTCCCGCCAGCCGCGAGGCAAACTTTGCCGGTGCCCCAAAACGTAACCTGTGGTACCCCATTGCCCTGGCCGAACGCCTGGCCCGCCAGGAACTCAACGCACCCGATGAATATGAAATCATCATCAACCTGAACAAAGAATACACCTGGTATTATGGCCTTGATGGCGATGTGGCGGCCAATACCCATGATCTGCTCAGTGTGGCCCTGCATGAAATAGGCCATGGCCTGGGTCTGAGCGACACCTTCCGGTCGGATGGTGGTTCCGGCTCCTGGGGCTGGGAGGGATGGGCCAATATCTATGACTATTATATTGAAAACGAAGACGGCCTGCAATTAATTAATACCGGACAGATAAATAACTATTCCACCGAACTCAACCGCCAGCTAACCTCCGGCTCATTATTGTATGCCAGCGCCAGCGCCCGCCAGGCCAATAATGGCCTGTTCCCGCAAATCTACGCCCCGGCCGAATTTGATGGCGGCTCTTCCATCAGCCACTTAGATGAGACTACCTATCCGGCCGGGGACACCAACGCATTAATGACCCCGCAATTGGCCCGCGAAGAGGCTATTCATGTTACCGGCCCGTTGGTAAATGCCATCCTGGCCGATATGGGGTATGTGTGGGCTTTTGTTGACCACGATCCGGTACCTGACCAGAACGATTGGCAGACGGACGTAACCATCAGGGGCGCTGTTACCAGTGATTCAGCCCTTGTTGACAGCCTGGCCATGTTGCTGTATTCGTTTGATGGGTTTATAACAACTGACACAGCCCTGCTTGCACTCGATTCGGCCAAAGCGGCTTTTTCGGTCGCCCTCCCGGCCCCGGGGTACCGCACCTATGCCGACTTCTATTTTCAGGTTACGGCCACCAATGGTGTTACCTACCGTAGCCCCGCCAACCCTATGGCCGATAACTACCGTTTTGGCTTCGGCCTGGTGACCGGTTTGCCCAACCGGTTGGCAGCAAACAAAGTACTGGCCTTGTACCCTAATCCTGCCCATAATTGGGTAAACATAAGGGTAGAGGCCACTACCGGCCGGGGCATGATGGTCCGCCTGCTCGACTTACATGGACGGCCCTTACGAGAAAGGCAACTGGCCAGCCTCGCAGGCGGCCGTCTGGAACTGGCCGGTGTGCCGCCCGGCACGTATATTATTGAGGTGGGCAATGGCCACGCCCCCGCCCGCAAAATGCTGGTGGTAGAATAACCCTGGCATTACTCCCTGCCATTTTACCCGTGAGACGGATAATCCCAAGTTCACAGAAGTGAAGAGGTAATAAGAAACCCGGTGAAACGACCGGGCTAACCTTGCGGGGTACCTTTAACCCGAAAAATTCATATGAATTTTTCGCCCCCTTTACCC
>JALSJF010000158.1 GCA_026989505.1 Cyclobacteriaceae bacterium | reverse complement strand
CACTCAGCGGTTCTATTCTCTTTACCGCAAAGGTCGCCAAGATAGCCCAAAGAACACAAAAACCTTAGCGAGCTTAGCGTAAAACCTTAGCGAACTTGGCGGTTTATTTTCTTCACCGCAAAGGTCACCAAGATAGCCCAAAGAACACAAAAAACTTAGCGAGCTTAGCGTAAACCCTTAGCGAACTTGGCGGTTTATTTTCTTCACCGCAAAGAACGCGAAGCAGGCGCAAAGGGCGCAAAAGGCTTGGCGTACTTAGCGTAACCCTTAGCGCACTCAGCGGTTTACTTGGCAGTTTATTCTTCTACTCTGCCTTGCCCTCCATTGGCGGGCTTCCAACTTCCAACTAATTATGCCATTTTTGTCGTATGCAACTTATCGACTCCCACGCCCATATTTACCTGCCGCAATTTAAGGACGACCTGGAGCACGTTATCGACCGGGCCCGGGCGGCCGGGGTAGAGGCCATTTATATGCCCAATATTGATCACACTTCTATTGATGATATGCTGGCAGTGGCCGACAGGTACCCTGGTTACTGCCTGCCGATGATGGGCCTGCACCCTTGTTCGGTAGGCAGGGATTTTGAAAAGGACCTCTATGAAGTAGAAGACTGGCTGGGTAAGGGAGGTTTCGTGGCTGTAGGCGAAATTGGTACCGATTTATATTGGGACAAAACTTTCTGGCCCCAACAGCAGGAGGCTTTGCGTATTCAATTGGCTTTGGCAAAGAAATTTTCCCTGCCCTTTGTTATCCACTGCCGGGAATCGATTGATGAAACCATCAGCTTCATAAAACCCCTGGCCGCTGACGGACTGGCCGGGGTGTTCCATTGTTTTACCGGTACCGAAGACCAGGCAACGGCCATTACCGCCATGGGGTTTAAACTGGGCATTGGCGGGGTGGCTACCTTTAAAAATGGGGGTCTCCAAGGGGTGCTGCGGCAAGCGGGCATAGAGGACATCCTTCTGGAAACCGACAGCCCTTATCTTGCGCCTGTGCCTTTCCGCGGCCAGCGCAATGAACCGGCTTATGTAAACCAGGTAGCCGCCACCGTGGCCACGGTTAAAAGCATGGATATAGCAGCCGTAGGTGTTGCCACCTCGGCCAATGCTTCGGCACTGTTTAAACAAACATAGCGATGGTAAATAAAATCCCCTACGAACTCATCACCCTTGATACTGCGGCCCCAAGGGAGGCCGAGGCCAGAATATTGTTGGTTTATACCGGGGGCACCTTCGGTATGGGCCAGGACAGTAACGGGGCTTTGGTGCCCTTCGATTTTCGTCAGCTTCTGGAAAAGGTGCCCTCTCTATCCAAATTTTCCCTCCAGGTAACCATTGTGGCTTTTGCCCGGCCAATTGACTCTTCCGATATCACCCCTGACCACTGGTCCGGGCTGGCCAATATTATCCATAAGTTTTATCATGCCCATGACGGGGTGGTAATTTTACATGGTACCGATACCATGGCCTATACGGCTTCGGCCCTGAGCTTTGTTTTGCAGGGGCTGAACAAGCCGGTTATCCTTACCGGGGCACAGTTGCCTATTACTGCAGTGCGCACCGATGCCCTGGACAACCTGGTGACGGCCCTGGAAATTGCTGCGGCCAAAAATGCCGGGGGGGAGCCGATGGTTCCCGAGGTGTGTATTAATTTCAATAACCGGCTTATCCGCGGCAACCGGGCGCAGAAAGTGCAAAGTAATCATTTCGATGCTTTTAAGTCGGGCAACTATCCGGTATTGGCCCGCTCGGGCATTACCATAGAATATAACCACGCCTATATTAAAACCTATGATCCTGATGCGCAGTTGGTAGTTGACGGCAAGTGGTGCCGGCAGGTGGCGGTGATAAAATTGTTTCCCGGCCTTTGTATGGAAGCGGTGGCCCCGGTATTGCAAAGCCCCGGCTTGCGGGGTATTGTGCTGGAAACCTTTGGCGCGGGCAATATTATGGCCAACAACTGGCTGATAAAACTGATTGGTGAGGCCCTGGCGCGGGAAGTGGTGGTGCTAAATGTTTCACAGTGCCTTGGGGGCGAGGTGGTACAAGGTAGGTATAAAGCCAGCGAAGCCCTCGCCAAAATGGGCGTGGCCAACGGCTACGATCTTACCACCGAAGCGGCCCTGACCAAATTAATGTATGTGTTGGGCAAGGGTAAATCTTATAAAAATACAATTCAGGAACTGATAACACCTATTTCGGGAGAGCTTACCATCCGTTAATAAAATATATTTCCCGTGCTTTTATTAATTTCAATCATATATTTGCATATAGCCAATATTTATAATTTATTTGTGCGCTAATGTAGAGGAGACTCATCAAGGAGAGGTGACCGAGTGGTTGAAGGTGCTCGCCTGGAAAGTGAGTGTGCCCCAAAAGGGTACCGGGGGTTCGAATCCCTTCCTCTCCGCAAGTTGAATTAAAAATGAACAAATAAATAATTTACAAAAATTACCTATTTTAATACTTAAACTATGAAACGATTATTTGCTTTCTTGATGTTGATGGGGTCATTGACTTTCGGAATTTCATTCAATGCGCTGGCGCAGGATGAAGAAGCTGATTCAACAGCGAACATGGAAAATGCCGATACCACGGCTGTAGCAGCCGATAGTGTGGCCGCAGAGGTGATGCCCGAAGAAACTGCCGCAGTTGAAGAGGCGCCTGCTGAAACACTTACTGCCCCGGAAACAAACGAAACTTTTCACCAGCAGGTGAAAACAAAATTTATTGAAGGAGGATGGCAGTTTATGGGTGCCGTACTGCTTTGTCTGATTATTGGCCTGGCTATTTCGATTGAGCGTATTATTACCCTTAACCTGGCCACCACCAATACCCAGAAACTATTACAAAATGTTGAAGACGCCCTGGCCTCCGGAGGCATTGAAGCGGCCAAGGAAGTAACCAAAAATACCCGTGGCCCGGTGGCCTCTATCTTTACCCAGGGCCTGATGCGCATTGGCGAAGGGATTGATATGGTGGAGAAATCTATCATCGCCTACGGTTCGGTTGAAATGGGCCGACTTGAGAAAGGCCTGGTATGGGTATCCTTGTTTATCTCATTGGCCCCGATGCTTGGTTTCATGGGAACGGTAATCGGTATGATCAGTGCTTTTGATGCTATTGAGGCTGCCGGAGATATTTCCCCGCAAATTGTGGCCAATGGTATTAAAGTGGCCCTGTTAACCACTGTGGCCGGCCTTATTGTGGGGGTTATCCTGCAGGTATTTTATAACTATCTGGTTTCTAAGATTGATGGTTTGGTGAATAACATGGAAGATTCATCCATCTCTTTTGTTGACCTTTTGGTGCAGTACCAGGAGTCAAATAAATAATAACCAAAACCTAAACGTACATTAGTATGGAACAGATAGTTGTAAATGTAGGGATTATCCTGGCTTATGTGATGATCGTCCTGGGCGTTGTCCTGGCCGTGGTATTCCCTTTGATAAATGCTATTAGCCAGCCGCAATTGCTGGTGAAGGCAGGCATAGGTGTAGTGGCTATTCTAGCCATCTTCGGCATTGGTTATCTTATGTCCGATGGTGGTTTAACAGCCAAGTTCATCCAGTCAGGGGTAGAAAGCGAAGGGCTTTCCCGAATGATTGGCGGGGCGCTGAAAATGGTTTACCTGTTAATGGGTGTAGCCGTAATTGGTATTGTATATACAGAGTTCAGTAAAGCAGTCAAATAAATCATGGCAAGAAGTAAAAGAGGTGCAACCGAAATTAACTCCAGCTCAATGGCCGATATCGCCTTTTTGCTGCTGATATTCTTTCTGGTTACCACTACCATAGCTAACGATAAAGGGCTTACACTTCAATTGCCACCTAACCCCGAAGACATAGAAGATATTGATATTAAAATACCCGAAAGGAATATTTTTAAGATATTAATCAACTCTTCCGACCGGTTAATGGTTGAGAACGAACCCCTTGAAGATGTGAGGCTTATCCGGGAGATGATCAAAGAGTTTGTTCTAAACAATGGGGTTAACCCGGAACTGTCCGATAGCCCGAAAGAAGCTATTGTTTCCATCAAAACTAACCGGGGTACCAGTTATAAGCGGTTTATTGAAGTGTACAATGAAGTGCAAGGGGCCTATTACGATATGTATGCTGCCCGTGCCGGTGTTACCAATACGAAATGGCGGGAGATTGCCTCCAATACCAGCGACCCCGACAACAAGCGGATTTACCAGGAAGCAAGGAAAGATTTTCCGATGCAGATTTCAATTGCAGAACCTAATAAGGCGAGTAACTAATGGCTAAGTTTAAGAAAAAAACCAAGACCAATCAGGATATACCAACCTCTGCGTTGCCTGATATTATCTTTATGCTGTTGTTTTTCTTTATGGTAACCACCGTATTAAGGGAAACCACCATAAACGTGCTACAACGCATCCCCAAGGCTACGGAGCTGCGTAAATTACAGCGTAAATCCCTGGTAAGCTATTTGTATATGGGTAAACCCCGCAACACCTCCATGTTTGGCGATGAGCCCAAACTGCAGGCTAATGATGTGTTTATTGAGGTGAATGATGTGATTATGTGGGTGGAAAAAGAGAAAGCCAAACTTGATGAGGTTGAGCGGGACCAGATTACCATTGCTTTTAAGGTGGATGAAGAGGTGAAGATGGGCCTGGTCTCGGATGTGCAAATGGAACTCAGGAAAGCAAATGCCCGTAAATTAATGTATTCTACTCCGCAAAGGATGGAAGAATAAGGTAATTTTTGTAAACTTGAAAGCTCTGATGGTAAACATCAGGGCTTTTTTTTTAAGTACACGGATGAAGTTAAACGATAAGAAAACAATCAGGGCCTGGTGTTTTTTCGATTGGGCCAATTCCGTGTATTCGCTGGTTATTACCTCTACCATTTTCCCTATTTATTATAATGCCGTTACCAGCGCCCAGGGTTCCGAAGTGGTTGATTTTTTCGGTTTTAAGATTGTTAACTCTGTCCTCTATTCCTATTCCCTGTCTTTTTCTTTTTTAATCATTGCGGCTATCCTGCCGCTACTCACCGGTATTGCCGATTATAGTGGTAAGAAGAAGCTGTTTATGCAGGTATTTACCTATCTCGGTGGCCTGGCCTGTATGGCGCTGTTCTTTTTTGATGGTGCAAATGTGGAATTTGGCATTATCAGTGCCGTAATTGCCAGCATCTCTTATTCGGGTAGCCTGGTATTTTACAATTCGTTTTTACCCGAAATCGTCACCTTCGACCGCTATGACCAGGTAAGTGCCAAGGGGTTCTCTTATGGCTATGTGGGAAGTGTTTTATTGTTGATCTTCAATCTGGCTATGATTGAACAACCCGAATGGTTTGGCATTACCTCCAGGGCCTTTGCCACCAAGTTCTCTTTTCTGCTGGTAGGGGTGTGGTGGATTGGCTTTGCCCAAATTAGTTTTTATTACCTGCCTGACAACCCTTTTAATAAAAAGCCTGCGGATGGCTACTTGTTTAATGGCTACCGTGAAATACGCAAGGTCTGGCACAGCCTGGCCGGCTTGCCCACCTTAAAAACATTTCTCTGGGCTTTCTTTTTTTATAACACGGGGGTGCAAACGGTAATGTACCTGGCGGCCATGTTTGCCGATAAAGAGTTGCAGATGGATAGTGGCGAGCTCATCCTTACGGTGCTTATTATTCAGATTGTGGCCGTGTTGGGCTCTTACCTGTTTGCCCGTCTGTCCGATCGCAGGGGCAATAAATATTCGTTGATTACGATGGTGATTATATGGGTGTTTATCTGCCTGGGGGCCTATCTGGTAGTGAATAAATATGAGTTCTTTGTGTTGGCTTTTGTTGTCGGCATGGTTATGGGCGGCATCCAGGCCTTGTCCCGGGCTACGTACTCTAAGCTTATTCCTGCCAATACCACCGACCACGCCAGCTATTTCAGCTTCTACGATGTTACCTTTAACGTATCTATTGTGGTAGGAACGTTTGCCTACGGCCTGATTGAAAACATCACCGGCAGTATGCGTAACAGTTCGCTTACCCTCGGCCTGTTTTTCTTTGTTGGCCTGGGTTTGCTGGTGCTGATTAAGATACCTCGTGAGGCCTTGTCTTTACCCGGCTCCGGTAAAGAGGGTAAGCCTAGCTGAATTTTATATGCACCCTGACTTGTCCGGTAAAACTCGCTTGATTTTTAATATACCTATAATCTGTTAACCGCAATAGTAAAATCCTATTCTGCTGCCTTGAAATGGACAAGTCGAGACAAGAATTTTCCGGGCTAAGTTGCCCTTTCAGGGCGTATTTATTTGTTTACTGCTAACTAAGGCCTTGCCTTAGATTGAAATAATCCAGGCCTTCAGCCTGTTGGTGAAAAGAAACTCCTGACTTGTCCGGCAAAACCTGCTTGATTTTTAATGTACTGGCAATGTGTTAGTTACAATGATAAAATTCATATTTTGCTGTCCTTAAATGGACAAGCCGAGAGGATAAGCCTAGCTGAATTTCATATGCTTCACTGAGTCCCCGGAATCCCGCAACTCAATCAACGATTTTATGCCAATATCTAAGTGTTCTTCTACAAATTTACTGGTCACCGATTGGTCGCTCTTATCGGTTTTTACCCCGTGCGGCACCATAGGGTTGTCACTAACCAGGAGCAAAGCCCCCCGGGGGATTTCATTTTTAAAACCCACGACAAACAGGGTAGCGGTTTCCATATCAATGCCCATGGCCCGGGCTACCCGTAGCTTCTTTTTAAAGTTCTTATCGTGCTCCCACACCCTGCGGTTGGTAGTATAGACTACACCTGTCCAGTAATCGCGGCCCATGTCTTTAATAACCGATGAAACTGCCCGTTGCAGGCGGAAAGAGGGCAGGGCCGGCACTTCCGGGGGCAGGTAATCGTTGCTGGTACCTTCGCCCCGGATGGCGGCAATGGGCAGGATAAAATCGCCCAGCACGGTCTTTTTTTTCAGGCCACCGCATTTACCGAGAAACAGTACGGCCTTCGGTTTAATGGCGTAGAGCAAATCCATTACTGTGGCGGCCATGGCACTGCCCATACCGAAATTGATGATGGTGATATTTTCTGCCGTGGCCGAAGGCATGGTTTTATCTTTGCCTACCACTTCAACCCCATATCTTTTGGCAAATATTTCGATATAATTATGAAAATTGGTGAGCAAAATATAGTCACCAAACTCATTCAACTTTCTACCGGTATAACGGGGTAACCAGTTTTCTACTATTTCTTCTTTTGTTTTCAGGGCGATAGCCATATTGGTCAGGATAAATAAAAAATATTTCTTGCGGATTATTTGTCGGCTTAGGCCCATCTTTGTGATCTGATGCAACAATTGAACCTGCCGGCTTTCGACCTCAAAATTAAGGAATCTGAGGGAAAAACTGTAATTTTTGATCCCCTCCGGAAGAAGTATGTGGCATTAACCCCGGAGGAATGGGTACGGCAACATTTTGTTAATTATCTAATTGGCCACCTTGGTTATCCGAAAGCCCTCATTCGCGTTGAGCAGGGGATGAGATATAACCGCCTGCTTAAACGTACCGACATTGTAGTGCACAACCGGCAAGGCGCCCCGTTGGTGCTGGTAGAATGTAAGGCCCCGGCCTGCCGCCTCAGCCAAAAGGTGATGGAGCAGGCGATGATGTATAACAAGACCCTGCAAGCCGGTTATATTATTGTGAGCAATGGTCTTGAACACAGTTGCTTGCATATTAACCGGCATACGCAGCAGGTAAAGTTTCTTCATGCGTTGCCCCGCTTTGCCGATATTATGGCATAAAAAAAGCCGGCATCATCATGATACCGGCTTGCAATTCTGATATACTTGGTTAAATATATTGGGTTACATCGGTAAACGGCAGGTCAAAGGCCTCAGCCACAGCCCGGTAAACCACATCGCCTTTAATTATATTCAGTCCTTTGCGCAACTCTTCATTTTCCTTACAGGCTTTTTCCCAACCCTTGTCGGCCAGTTGCAGGGCGTAAGGCAGGGTGGCATTGGTAAGGGCCATCGTAGAGGTATAAGGTACCGCTCCCGGCATATTGGCAACACAGTAGTGGATTACGTCATCTATGATAAAGGTAGGGTTTTCATGGGTGGTAGGCGTACAGGTTTCTATACAGCCACCCTGGTCAACGGCCACATCCACCAACACAGTGCCGGGCTGCATGGCCTTCAGCATATCACGGGTAATCAGTTTCGGGGCTTTGGCACCCGGTATCAGTACCGCTCCCACAATCAGGTCGGCCGTTTGAATGAACTCCCGGATATTATATTCGTTCGACATCACCGTACGCACATTGGCGGGCATGATGTCATCCAGATAACGCAACCGGTCCAGGCTCAGGTCCATGATAATAACATCAGCGCCCAGTCCGGCTGCCATTTTAGCGGCCTGGGTGCCTACCACACCACCACCGATAACCAGTACTTTGGCCGGTTTTACCCCGGGTACGCCTCCGAGCAGAATGCCCTTGCCCTGCAGGGGCTTCTCCAAGTACTTGGCGCCTTCCTGGGTAGCCATCCGGCCGGCCACTTCCGACATGGGTACCAAAAGAGGTAAGCTACGGTCTTCTTTTTCTACGGTTTCATAGGCCAGGCACACGGCCTTGCTCTTGATCATGGCCTCGGTAAGGGGCTCATAAGAGGCAAAATGAAAGTAGGTAAACAGCAGTTGGCCTTCCTTAATTAAAGGGTATTCCTGTTCAATGGGCTCTTTTACCTTCATTATCATTTCAGCAATGCCGTACACCTCTTCAATGGTGGCCAGCATTTGTGCCCCGGCATTCTGGTATTCGGCATCGCTAAAGCCGCTGCCATTGCCGGCAGTAGCCTGCACATAAACTTCATGGCCTCTTTTTACCAGTTCTTTGGCACCGGCAGGGGTCAGGGCTACCCTGTTTTCGTTGTTTTTTATTTCTTTTGGTACGCCAATTATCATCGCGGTAGTATTTTTTGTTTGCGCTGCAAATATACACTTCCGGCAGCGAAAACAAGGCCGAAATTATATGACATTTGCAACAATTAACAGCAGCTTTAACGGGCCTCTTTGGCGGCCAGGTTTACCTTGATGTCATCCCCGGAAATGATCACTTTGCCTCGCCCTCCCGTAAGTGATAAGACCAGGCGGTTTTCCTCTTTGTCCATCAGCCGGAAATTACTGTCGTAGTCAATGCGGCCATCATCGTGCTTAATGGTAAAGGTGCCCCCGCCACGGGTAACCACTATATCATAATCGGTGTCATCGCCAATAAACTTAAACATTGCATTAGGGCCAACGGTTGTTTGCAACGATACCTCACCGTCATCGGACCGGTAATCGATGGTTTCCAGGGTAGCGTTGGCTATAGTCAGTTTGCCGTCATCCATACGGGCGGTAAGTTGCCCGGTAGCGCGGTCCATGGTAATACTGCCATCATCAAGGTCGAAGTAAAAGCTATCACCTCCACAATTTTCCAGCACCGCTTCGGCATCATCGGCCACAATGCGGATACTGCCTTTAATGGTGTTGATTGTATAGTTATCATCATCGCCTTTTATCGCCCAGTTACTGGCATAGGGGGCTTTAATAACCACCTTATAGTGGCTGCTGCTGTACCCTACAAGGCCCTTATTGCTTTTGCGGTACTCTTGTATATGCAGGTCACCGTCCTGATTGGTTACCTCAATATTAAATTCCCGCGAGCCCCATTCAATGCCCTTGGTGGTTACTTCATAGTCAATCTTTACGGCAACATCATTTCTGTTTTCACCCATAATGCTTACCCCGGCATCATGCAGGCTAAGGTAAATGGTACCGTTGTTTTTTAGTGTATAGGTTTCATCAAGATGAAAGGCCGTGGTATTTTGGCTGTAACCAAAAACTGCCGTTACCAGGGCCAGCGTCAGCATCAGGGATTTTTTCATGGTTTTTCAGGTAGGATAATTAAGGTAAAATTACAATCTGCCGGTATAATTCCGCAGTAATTCTTCCAGTTTCAGCAGTGGCAGAGTGATTATTTTTTTGTTCAGCGAGGGGGCGTGGTAGGTTTCCTGTTTCGTAGCAGGGCTTTGGCGTTGTTTGAAAAACACGGTTCCGGTAATTAACAACAGGGCTACGATTACCCCGGCAAGCAGTACCCAGTTTGATTGTTTCATGATTTGTTTGGTTTGCTGATTAGCGTATTGCAATCATTGTGCCAGGATAATAACCCTGTTATCCCAGGCATACAAGGGTGGGTGCCGGGATGGCCTTGTTCATATCCGTACAATGGGGGCGTATAAAAATGGACATAAAAAAAGCAGCCACATGCTGTGGCTGCTTTTTTAAAAGGTTTAAAGTGGTTTTAATCAGAATTTGATATTTATCCTGCCAAAGTAATAACCACCGTTGGCCCCAAACTGGCTTACCCTGCGCGAGTAAACAAAGCGGTTTGAGCTACGGTATTCATCCCGGTTTTCATCGGGGTAAACATCAAACAAGTTGTTGGCGCCAAGGGTCAGGTTAAGGTTATCGGTGATATCATAACCAATGGTTAAATCGGTAATGATTTTAGCGGCAAATGTCTGGTCAATCCAGGTAGATTCATCCGTACGGCTGCCGGTCATGGCGGTTACTTCACCAAACCTTACAAAGCTCAGGCTGGTGTGCAACTTGCTTACATTGTAGAACAAGCCCAGGTTGATCTTCGACTGCGGGGTAGCCGTGGTAAACCGCGACTCTTCCTCACGGCTGAAGTACGAATCCTGCAGGGCAGGGGTGTTCAGTACGCTGGGGAAGTTGATGTTCTCCACTGTGGTCCTGGTAAAGTTACCGGCCAAAACTGCCCTGAATGAACTGTTGGCACCAAAAGTGGTGGCGTAAGATACAATTACATCTAAGCCCTGGGTTTTGGTATCAATGGCATTGGCAAAGAATTGCGCCCTGCCGGCCCCCTGGGCAGCCAGAATCTTATCGATCTCATTATTCGGGTCTCCCGTAGGCCTGAACTGGCCGGTAAGGATTACCCGGTTGTCAACATTTACCTGGTAGCCGTCAATGGTAAGGTTCAGGCCATCGGTGATATCGAAGGTAAACCCGGCACTCAGGTTAAACGAAGTTTCGTTGGTCAGACTGGGGATTCCAATCAGTTGGGCAATCCGGCTGTCGTTTCTGAACGTACCTACCTCGTTAGGTACGGTTACCCCGTTTACGGTAGTAAAAATGGTTGACGTATTGTTGAAATACCGCTGGTGCAACGAAGGCGCCCGGAAACCGGTACTTACTGCGCCACGGAAAGCCAGTTGCTCAAGGATAGCCCAGCGCAGGGCCAGCTTGCCATTTAAAGTGTTGCCGAAGTCACTGTAGTCTTCGTAACGGGCGGCAATGTCAATAAAAAAGTTTTTGGTGAAGTTAAACTCCGTATCAAAGTACAACCCAATGGCAGTACGGCTTTGCTTCAGTTCGTTAGACGGCCTGAAGCCCGGGAATACCTGGGAACCGCCCGGACGGTCATACATGATATTGGTAGAGGAGGATTCATTCAAAAAAATGTCGCCACCTGCGGTAGTGTCCACCAGGCTAACGGTGCCGTAGTCGCGGTAGGAGCCCTCTTCTCCGGCTATCAGGTTATAGGTTTCAACCCGGTACTCCGAACCAAAGGCAAGGTTGATGCCCTCCAGGGCATTATCATAATACTTAGAGAAATCGAGGTTGGTGGTATTCTGCTGGAAACGGAAACCACCGGCATTGAAGGTGGTGGGCGAGGGTGTACCACGCGAAGCATTCAGGGTATTGGTAATCACAAACTGGAAGCTGTTGGTACCATAGGTATTGCTGAAGTCAACATCAAATCCGCCAATCTTACCACGGATACCCATGGCCATCGAGCCGTCAAAAATCCGCGAATTAATTTCCGGCAGGAAGCCCAGCGGGTTAATGGTGAGCAGGTTACGGCTCTGGTTAGGCAACCGGTAAAAACCGGTGGCCAGGCCGCGCCTGGCGTTAACCCCGCCAAAGGCATAAAACTCAGCGCCACCGCCCATGGGGATCACTGCGTTAAGCACTAAGGCCGAGTTTTCTACTTCTGAATCACCGGCTATCAGGCTGAACCGCCTGCGGCCGCCATATTGTTCGATCAAAGCTTCTTCCTCGGCCTCGGTCATATTATTGGTGATGGCATTCTGGGCATTAAGGGCAGCAGCTTCCTCGGCCGTCAGCCGTTGGCCCGGCAGGTAGGGGTTGAAATCCCCGGCCTGGAAATTTTCCGCAAAAACACCGGAGTTATCGGTACGGAATACCGAACCGGAATATTCCCCGGCACGGTCGGTGCGGCCGCGGAATTGGTATTGGCCGGTGATATTCACAAAACCGCCATCGCCCACATTAAAACCGTAATTGGCATTAAATTGTAAGTTTTCCCCGTCACCGGCATACATCTGGCCGGCCGTTACCGAGGCGGTTACCTCGTTGGTATTGGATTTAAGCACAATATTAATTACCCCGGCAATGGCGTCCGAGCCATACTGGGCGGCAGCACCGTCACGCAATACTTCAATACGGTCAATGGCGGCAGCGGGAATCGTGTTAAGGTCGGTACCCACTGAGCCACGGCCTACAGTACCGTTAACATTTACCAACGAAGACGTATGCCTTCTTTTACCGTTGATTAAAACCAGCACATGGTCAACCCCCAGGCCCCTTAACGAAGCAGGGTCAACGTGGTCAGTACCATCGGAGATGGTTTGTCTGTTAGACGAGAAAGAAGGGGCCACATAATTAAGGATTTGGGTAACCTCAACCTGTGGTGCGCCCTGAACGATTTCTTCAATCGAAATAACATCTACCGGCACGGCCGTTTCGGTAATGGTACGGTTTTTATTACGGGTACCGGTTACCAGAATTTCGTTAAGGGATACCCCCCCCTCGGCCATTTTAAAATCAAATTTGTTGTCTCCGGCCGTGAGGGTTACCGAACGGGAGATGGTTTCATAACCAATGTAGGACACTATCAATACATAGTTGCCCGGACTGGTGGTAAAGGAATAATTTCCTTGTACATCGGTAGAGCCCCCGGTGGCTGTACCTTCAATGATTACGGTGGCCCCGATAAGCGGCTCACCACTGTTGCCATCGGTTACCATACCTTTGACTACAGCTGTCTGCGCCTGGGCCATTAATGATCCGAAGAGCATTAATGCCAGGCTAAGTGTAATTGTTCTTTTCATGGATATTTGGTTTTGTTAGAAAAAAATTCGCGGAAGTTAGCACAAAAAATTGAAAGTATGCAAATTTTATGACAAAAAACTTGTTAAAATAATATTAAATAACAATAAAATAATATCATTAAGCATTTAATCCCTGAGTCAGATTTACATACCACTGGCTAAACCAATGCCTGCAAAATAGCGTTGATATAGTTATATTTGCCCCAATGAAGATGAAGAGAATAGTGTATTTCGGCCTGCTTCTGCCAGCCCTGGCTTTTATGCCGGTTTCTGCCGTCAACGGCCCGGTAAACTGGTTGTCGTTTGAAGAAGCCGTGGCCAGGGCGCAAACAACGCCAAAAAAAATCTTTATTGATGTTTATACCGACTGGTGCGGCTGGTGTAAGGTAATGGACAGCAAAACTTTTTCCGACCCGGCCGTGGCCGAGCTACTGCAAACTAAGTTTTACCCGGTGAAGCTTGATGCCGAGCAGCGGGAGCCGATAACGTTTAATGACTACACGTTTAAGTTTGTGCCCCGGGGCAATAAAGGGTATCATGAATTGGCGGCAGCCCTGCTCAACAACAAACTTAGTTATCCTTCGGTCGTATTTTTAAATGAAAAATTCGAGATTATCCAGGTGTTGCCCGGTTACCGCAAGGCCGATGAGTTTTTGAAGATCGTTACCTATATCGGGGAAGACCACTACCTTACCCAGTCGTGGGAAGACTTTCTGGCCGGCTATCCAAAAGAGGCCGGCACCGGACATTAGAAGCCGGCCGCCATGTCGTCACCCCGGGGGTCGGCACCCCCTTCAAGGCGGCCGTCAGCCAGTTTTTTAATGGCATCTACCCGGGCAATTTTACCCCGGTCGAAAAACTTATGCCCCCTCTTTTTCAGGGCTTCCACGGTAGCCTCGTCCAAAGCCCCTGTTTCCGTCATGATTACATCGGGCTTCCATTGGCTGTGAAAGCGTTTGGCTGCTACGGCTTCCTGGGCACCCATGCCAAAATCAATTACATTGAGGATACTTTGGAAAACAGCCGTAATTATAGTAGCCCCGCCCGGGCTGCCGGTAACAAAAAACACCTCACCGTCTTTTTCAACGATGGTGGGGGTCATGGAGGAGAGCATGCGCTTCTTTGGCGCTATGGCATTGGCCTCACCGCCAATCAGGCCAAACATATTGGGGTAGCCCGGCTTTATGCTGAAGTCGTCCATTTCGTTGTTGAGAAAGAAACCGGCATTGCCCACGACCACTTTAGAGCCGAAAGCACCATTCAGGGTAGTGGTTACGGCCACGGCATTGCCCTTGGTATCAATAATGGAGAAATGGGTGGTTTGGTCTGATTCCACCAAAATATCGCCATGGCTGATACTGTCAGACGGGGTGGCATGTTCGGGGTCGAAACTCTGCATACGTTGTAAGATATAGCTGCGGTCAATAAGTTGCTGTATCGGTACATTATAGAAATCCATATCACCCAGATACTCCGCCCGGTCGGCATAGGCCCTGCGTTCAGCCTCTACCAGTAAGTGCACATAATCGGCCGTATTGTGGCCAATCTCGTGCAGGGCATAGGGCTCCACCGACTCCAGTAACTGGATCAGGGCAATGCCACCGCTGGAAGGGGGCGGCATGGTAATGATTTTATGGCCACGGTAGGTGCCGGTAATGGCCGGCCGCCACTTCGCTTCGTACCCATCCAGGTCTTCCTGGGTGATGATACCGCCACCTCGGGCCATTTCCGCCAGCAACAGTGCTGCGGTTTTGCCTTGGTAGAACCCATCGCGGCCCTGGTCGCGGATCCTTGTCAGGGTAGCGGCAAGTTCGGGGTGCCTGATACTGTCACCTTCCTGCCATTCCCGGGTATATTGCGCGGGGTCAACCGTATTTACCTGCCGAAACGTTTCCCTGCGGTTATTCAGCCCGGCCACTTCGCGGTTGGTTAACGGAAAGCCCCTGGCGGCCAGTTGGATGGCCGGCTCTACCAATTCGGCCCAGGGCAGGCTGCCGTATTTTTCATGTGCCTTAACCATGCCATCAACCGAGCCCGGCACGCCTGCGGCCAGGTGGCCGAGGGTGCTTTTGTTTTCGATTACTTCCCCGTCTTCATCGAGGTACATATCCCGGTGGGCGGCCAGGGGCGCCATCTCCCGGAAATCGAGGGTGGCCGTGGCGCCATCGGCCATCCGGATAACCATAAACCCACCACCGCCTATATTGCCGGCATAAGGAAATACCACGGCCAGGGCGAACTGGGTAGCGATGGCGGCATCAATGGCATTGCCACCTTTGGCCAGTATCTGTTTGCCCACTTCCGAGGCCAGGGGATGGGCCGATACCACCATGGCTTTGTCGGCTATCAGGCCGGTGGTGGCCGGTTGCGGCTTTTCTTGCACCTCGCCACAGCCAAAAGCCATCAGGTAAATGCCCAGAATCAGGAGAACTCTTTTCATTGGTAATAAAAATAAGTGTTAGCCCCTGCAAGTAAGTAAATTGTTGGCAGAAAACCCCGACACCCAATTAAATTTACACAAATGGCCG
>JALSJF010000157.1 GCA_026989505.1 Cyclobacteriaceae bacterium | reverse complement strand
TTGGTGCTTTCAGGTTCTTTTTGTTTAACTGCCCTGTCCGGTGGCCAGGGTTAGTGAAGGCCACCCCTTCGGGGCTATTTTATGTGGCTATTCAAATTTAGTGTACTATTTTCATCTTTTTAAGAAAATTTTGGAAATGATATGCTTGAAGACAGGTTCTATAAAACATGTGGTTGTTTTACTCATAATTATTTGTGTTACTAATTTGGTTGAGCCCCGAAGGGGTGTATTCAAAATGCCTCGCGGGCAACGCGAGGTAAATTGCAAATGATATTTTGAAGCCCCAAGGAGGGCGTAATAATTGGTCTTAAGCGTAATGCTTATCATCTATAATAATAGTTCATTTAACCGTAAAGGCTTGAAGATCCTACTATTCCCAATTCCCGACCTGCCCCGGCTTTGCTCCGCTGAAGCTACGCGAAAGCGATGCAGGCATGCTTCCAACGCCTGACTTACAGTGTCCCTCTTCTGGCCTGCTCGGCCTCTATCGACTCAAACAGGGCCTGGAAGTTACCTTTGCCAAACGACTGTGCCCCTTTGCGCTGGATAATCTCAAAAAACAGGGTAGGGCGGTCGGTTACCGGCTTGGTGAAGATTTGCAGCAGGTAACCTTCGTCATCACGGTCCACCATGATCCCCAGTTCTTTGAGCCGGGTCAGTTCTTCGTCAATTTCCCCTACCCGGTCAAGGACGGTATCGTAGTAGGTGCCGGGCACATAGAGGAATTCTACCCCACGGTCGCGCATGGCCGCCACTGTTTCAATGATGTTGTTGGTGGCCACCGCTATATGCTGGCAGCCCGGGCCTCCGTAGAAATCAAGGTATTCTTCTATCTGCGATTTTTTCCGGCCTTTGGCGGGCTCATTTATCGGAAATTTAATCCGCCCGTTGCCGTTGGTCATCACTTTGCTCATCAGGGCGGTGTATTCGGTGGAGATATCCTTGTCATCAAAAGTAACCAGGTTGGCAAAGCCCATTACCCGGGCATAAAACTCCGCCCAGGTATTCATTTCGCCCCAACCTACATTGCCTACCATGTGGTCGATATAGCGCAGGCCTACGGGGGCGGGGTTATACTCCGCTTGCCAGGCCTCAAAGCCGGGCAGGAACAGGCCCCGGTAGTTTTTCCGTTCCACAAAAATATGCACGGTATCGCCATAGGTATGGATGCCGGCCCGTACCACTTCGCCATCTTCGTCTTGTTCAACTTCAGGCGCGAAATACGATTTCGCCCCCCGTTGGGTGGTTTCTTCCCAGGCTTTGCGGGCATCATCTACCCACAGGGCAATCACCTTTACGCCATCGCCATGTTGGCTGATGTGCCGGGCGATATCGCTGTCACCGTTAAGGGGGGTGGTTAAAACCAGGGTGATTTTATCCTGTTTCAGGACGTAAGAAGTATGGGTCTTGCAGCCGGTTTCAAGGCCGGCATAGGCGTAAGACTGAAAGCCGAAGGCGGTTTTATAAAAGTGTGCTGCCTGCTTGGCATTGCCCACATAGAGTTCTACATAATCGGTGCCGTTGATGGGCAGGAAATCCTCCGCCTCGGGGAAGATTTTCGCTAAACCATACGTATAATTTTCAATGTTCTTTAATTCTGCCATAACATCTTCTTTATAACCACGATTTATAATAGTCTTTTACTTCGATTTCAAGGGCCTTTTTGGTAATTTTTACCGGCCTGAACGGGTCAATCATTACCGCCAGTTCTTCGGTGGAAGTTTTGCCGATGCTGCGCTCAATAGCGCCCGGGTGCGGCCCGTGCGGGATGCCGCCCGGATGCAGGGTAATCTGTCCTTTGCTGATATTATTGCGGCTCATAAAGTCACCATCTACGTAGTACAACAATTCGTCAGAGTCGATATTGCTGTGGTGGTAGGGGGCTGGGATAGCCTTGGGGTGGTAATCGTAGAGCCGCGGCACAAATGAGCAGACCACAAAGTTCTGGCCTTCAAACTGCTGGTGTACCGGAGGTGGCTGGTGGATGCGCCCGGTAATCGGTTCAAAGTCAAAAATAGAGAGGGCATAGGGGTAATTATAACCGTCCCAGCCTACCAGGTCGAACGGGTGGTTTTGGTAGGTATAAGGGTAGATATACCCCTGCTTTTTAATCAGGATTTCGAACTCCCCTTGCTCATCGTGGGTAATCAGGTCAACCGGGGGGCGGATGTCGCGTTCGCAGTAGGGGGCATGCTCCAGTAACTGGCCGAAATTATTACGGTACCGTGCCGGGGTAAAAATAGGGCTGAAGGACTCGATGTAGAGGAGCCTGTTTTCTACCTTATCGAAGTCGATTTGATACACAGTACCCCGTGGGATAATCAGGTAATCGCCATACCTAAAGTCTATTCTGCCAAAAGCCGTACGCAGGGTA
>JALSJF010000156.1 GCA_026989505.1 Cyclobacteriaceae bacterium | reverse complement strand
AAGATATTGTCGGCCAGGGTGATAAACACCGGCCGGGCCGGCATATCTACCGTAGCTTCATTGCCGGCCGTGCTACTGGCCGTTGATTTATTTGCCCTAAACTTAGCCGGTATATTGAACATTGCGCTAAGCAGTACGAGGATAACAATTATATGCTTCATTTTTTGTTCTATGTTGGTTTGCTTTACAAATTTGCGGGGTATTAAGGTCAGTTTTCTACGAAAAAAACCTATTTTGGCGTTTAGGTATTTTACCTATAGATGAAGAAGGCAAAAACTATCCATATCCTCAGCCCCCTGTTAGGCTTGCTGCTACTCAGCCTGGGCCCTGCCACGGCCGTGGGGCAGTCGCGGGAATTTTTATTTAACAATGGCATTAACTACCTGCTGGTAGATAAAGAAATGGCTATCCAGCAGTTTTCTAAGGCCATTGCCCTTGATTCCAGCTTTAGTGCCGCCTATTTTTACCGGGGTATTGCCGAGTTTAAAAGCGGCCATTATGAACCCGCCATTGCCGATTTCAACAAAGTAGCTGAACTCGATACCACCCTGAAGATCATCCACATGTACCAGGGATTTGCCTACCGCCAGTTGGGCGACAGTGAAAAAAGCCTGCAAGCGTTTACTACCTACCGGAAAGCACAAAAAGACCTGCGCCCGGTAGAATACCGGATAATCGGCAAAGCTAAAATGCAAAATGGCGATGTCAGCGGGGCGATCAAAGACTTTGAACAGGCCCTGGACAAAGAGAGCAGCGAATCGCAATACTATTATTTGTTTTTAGCCCTCTTCAACAACAAAGAATACCGCAAGGCCCTGCAGCAAATAAACCTGGCCATAGCCGAGAATGAAGGTTTTTATGGCTATTACCTTAACCGGGGCAATACCAAACTAATGCTCGGTGATTTTAATGAGGCAATAACAGATTACGATTACGCCTTATCGCTGGAACCGGGCGTGCCCGACAGTTATTTTTTAAGGGGCCGCGCCCTCGATACCCTAAAACAACACGACCAGGCCATTATGGATTTCACCCGGGCCATCGAGTTAAACCCCGATGACGGCACCTACTACTCCAAGCGGGGTAACGCCCGCTTTGCCACGGGCAACCGCAATGGCGCCTGCCTCGACTGGACCATAGCCGGCAACCTGGGGTACTACGAAGACTTTGATAAAATAAAATCACTTTGTGAATAACTACATTCCCTAACAATTTTAAATCTAACTATCATGGATAACAGAAAGTTTTTACCTTATGCAGTAGTCGTGTTTTTGGTCCTCGTTGGCGGGCTGATCCTTTCCAACAGCACCTTTTTAACCATCGATGCCGGTGAGGCCGGGGTGTTGTTTAAACGTTTTGGCGATGGCCTGGACAAAGAAACCATTTACGGGCAGGGGTTCCATGTAGTAGCCCCGTGGAACACCATGTATATTTATAATGTTAAGGAGCAAACGGCCGAAGAGTCTATGAGTGTGCTGGACCGGAACGGCCTGTCCATGAGTGTGGATGTAACCGTGCGCTTTAACCCCTACCAGGATAAAATCGGTTACGTGCATGAGCGCTTTGGCAAAGGCTATGTGCAAACCCTGGTTATCCCCGAAGTGCGCTCGGCCGTGCGCCAGGTAATGGGCCGCTATTCTGCCGAAGAAATTTACTCCACCAAAAGGGCCGAAGTAGAGCAAAATATAATTACCGAAGCCGAAAATACTCTTAGCAGCCCCGAGAATAATATCCGCATGAATGCCCTGTTGATCCGGGAGGTAGAACTGCCCACCAACATTAAACAAGCCATTGAAAACAAACTGCAGCAAGAGCAGGAGGCCCTGGCCTACCGTTTTAAGTTAGATAAGGAAAAATCGGAGGCAGAAAGAAAAAGGATTGCTGCGGAAGGCGAGGCCGCGGCCAACAAAATTATCAATAGCAGCTTAACCGGGGAACTGCTGAAAATGCGTGGTATTGAGGCCACCATAGAAATCGCCAAGTCACCAAATTCCAAGGTAATTGTGATTGGCAGTGGCGGTGAAGGGCTGCCCCTTATTTTAGGCAATAATTAACATATATACAATGACCTGGTGCCTTTTATTTGTGTTCCTTTTTCGCTAATTTCGTAGCCAGTTAATTAGGTTAAAAGGTAAACATAATATTATGGTAAAATCAGCTCAATTAAGCATCAACGGCAACACATTTGAACTGCCCGTTGTTGAAGGCTCTGAACACGAATTAGCTATTGATATTGGCAAGCTTAGAGGTCAGAGCGGCATAATAACACTGGACCCGGGATATAAAAATACCGGGGCCACTACAAGTGCTATTACATTTTTAAATGGCGAGGAAGGTATCCTCCGGTACCGGGGGTATTCCATTGAAGAACTTGCTGAAAAATCTACTTTTATCGAAGTGGCCTACCTACTCATTTATGGTGAGTTGCCCAATGCCGAAGAGTTAGGTAAATTTCAGAACGCCATTAAATATCATACCCTTGTTCATGAAGATATTAAAACTATCTTAACCGGGTTTCCTTCCAATGCCCACCCGATGGGGGTATTGTCTTCGTTGGTAACCTCACTTACGGCCTTCTATCCGGAATCGCTCGACCCTAACCGGTCGAAAAAGGAAGTGGACCTGAGTATTGCCCGTATCATTGCCAAGCTGCCTACTTTCGCTGCCTGGACCTATAAAAACCAGGTTGGGCAGCCGGTTAACTACCCGAAAAACAAATACGATTATGTTTCTAACTTCCTCTATTTAATGTTCGCCAACCGGGCAGAAGAATATGAAGTTAACCCGGTAGTGGCCAGGGCCTTAGACAAATTGTTGATCCTGCATGCCGATCATGAGCAAAATTGCTCAACCTCTACGGTCAGGATCGTGGGGTCTTCGCATGCCAGCTTATTTGCTTCGGTATCGGCCGGTATCAGCGCCCTGTGGGGGCCGCTGCATGGTGGCGCTAACCAGGCGGTGATTGAGATGCTGGAGAACATCAGAAAAGATGGTGGCGATACCCAGAAATGGATGGACAAAGCCAAAGACAAAGACGACCCGTTCAGGCTGATGGGCTTTGGCCACAGGGTGTATAAAAACTTTGACCCGCGGGCCAAAATCCTTAAAAAAGCCGCTGACGATGTGCTGCAGGCCCTGGGGGTTGATGACCCCATCCTGGATATAGCCAAAGGCCTGGAAGAAGTGGCCCTGAAAGACAGCTACTTCGTTGAACGCAAGCTTTACCCTAATGTGGACTTCTACTCGGGCATTATTTACCGTGCCCTCGGTATTCCGGTAGATATGTTTACGGTGATGTTTGCCCTGGGCAGGTTGCCGGGTTGGATAGCCCAGTGGAAAGAAATGCGCGAAAGCGGTGAGCCGATTGGCCGTCCACGCCAGATCTATGTTGGCCATCCGGCACGCGCTTATGTCAACATAGAGAAAAGATAAGCGTTTTTTCACACAGTTAATAACACCCTGAATCGAAAAATGAGTAGATTCGGGGTGTTTTATTATAGCAACATACTACCATGACCTTAGCAGATGACTTTAACCGGGCGGTAAGCCGGTCGAAAGAACTGACCACCCGCCCCGCCAACGAAGATCTATTAAAACTGTACGCCCTGTACAAGCAAGCTACCGAGGGTGACGTAAGCGGGGAAAGACCGGGGGGCTTCGACTTTAAAGGGGCGGCCAAATACGATGCCTGGGCCGCAGTGCAAGGAATGCCGGCCGATAAGGCACGGCAGGAATACATTAACCTGGTGAACGCCTTGCACGCCAGAGAGGGCCATAATTAAGTTAACCAGTTGATGGAAGTCTTTTATCAACCGGCAATCTCCGATGGTGTCCACGAACTCTCACCCGAGGAATCAAAACACTGCGTGAAAGTACTGCGCCACAGCATAGGCGACATCATCCATGTAGCCGATGGCCGGGGGGCGCTGTTTGCCGTACGGATTACCGAAGCCAACGCCAAAAGGTGTACCTTTCAGCTTGTCAGCCATTCCCGTAAGGAAGAAAAGGCTTATCATATCAGCATCGCCATCGCCCCTACCAAAAGCATCGACCGCATTGAGTGGTTTGTGGAAAAGGTGGTAGAACTGGGCGTTGACGAAATTATGTTTTATTTTGCCCGCTATTCGGAACGCAAGAAATTGAATATGGAGCGGCTGGAGAAGAAAGCCATTGTGGCCATGAAGCAATCGGAGCAGTTTATCCTGCCCAAACTAAGCCTGTTTAACAGCTTTGGCGCCTGCCTGCAGGCGGCTGACCATTTCCCGCAGCGGTTTATCGCCCATGTGGACCGCGCCAACCCTTACCATCTGATGGATGTGGCCCAACCGCACCAGGATACTGTTGTTTTTATTGGCCCTGAAGGCGATTTCTCCGAAGAAGAGCTGGTGAAGTCTTTTGCGGCCGGTTTTACCAAAGTAAGCCTGGGCGAAAACCGTTTGCGTACCGAAACCGCGGGCCTGGCCGCCTGCCATATCTTAACCCTGATCAACCGTTAGATGGTGCTCAATTACATCTGGATAGGCTTTTTCCTGCTTGCCTTTGTAATTGGCCTGGTGCGGCTGATCTTTCTGGGCGATGTGGCTATTTTTCCGGAAATGTTCAACAAAACCCTGGAGATGGCCAAAGTAGGTTTTGAAATATCCCTGGGCCTTACCGGGGCCATGACCCTGTGGCTGGGGATTATGAAAATTGGTGAAAAAGGGGGCATTGTACACATCTTTTACCGCCTGACCGGGCCCCTGTTACGTAAACTTTTCCCTTCGTTGCCCCCCGACAGCACGGCCTACGGGCCGATGATCATGAACGTATCGGCCAATATGATGGGCCTTGACAATGCCGCCACCCCCCTGGGACTGAAGGCCATGGAAGAGATGCAAAAGGTAAATCCCAGCAAGGATACTGCCTCCGATGCGCAAATCATGTTCCTGGTGCTCAACACCTCGGGGTTAACCATCCTGCCCATCAACGTGATGGTCATCCGCTCGCAAATGGGCGCTGCCGACCCCTCGGATATCTTCATCCCTACCCTGCTGGCTACATATTTTGCTACCCTGGCCGGGCTGATAATCGTATCGTTCTACCAAAAAATCAACCTGCTCAACAAAACCGTGCTGGCCTATCTTGGTTCGCTAACCCTGTTTATCCTCGGGCTCATCGGGTACCTTGCTACCTTACAGCAAGCCGAAATAGCCACGTTCTCCTCTGTGGCCAGTAATTTAATCCTCTTTTCCACCATCATCTTCTTTATCCTGCTGGCCATGCGCCAACGAATAAACGTATATGAAGCTTTTATTGAAGGCGCTAAAGAAGGTTTTGGTATTGCCGTAAAAATAATTCCCTACCTGGTAGCCATGCTCGTGGCCATCGGGGTTTTCCGGGCTTCGGGTATGCTCGACTACCTGGTTGACGGGGTGGCCTGGGCCTTTCACAGTATGGGCGTGAATGCCGATTTTGTTTCTTCGTTGCCCACCGCCTTTATGCGCCCCCTAAGCGGCAGTGGCGCCCGGGGCATGATGATTGAAACCATTACTACCTATGGCGTAGATTCTTTTGCCGGCAGGCTAGCCAGTGTTATGCAGGGCACCACCGAAACTACCCTGTACGTAGTAGCCGTTTATTTTGGTGCTGTTAACATCCGCAAAACCCGCTATGCCGTTACCTGTGGCCTCTTTGCCGATGCCGTAGGCATTCTGGCAGCTATCTTGATTTCCTATTTGTTTTTCCATTAATGCTAACCCTTTAAACCAGGCCCTTAGACTCCGGCTCAGCGGGGTCTAACGACCTGATGTAATTAACTGACAAACAATCGTTTGGGGGTTAATTTACCTCATTATTCACGAAAATCGTGAATAATCCGGGTTAAGCCAATCCGGGAAAAATAGCCGTGCGGCAACTAACCCCGTTTGTTCGGCTAATAATAGTCCAGCCTGATGGTTATCTGCCGGTCGTCATCCACCAGGAATTTGCAGGATGCAAAAGAAGGTGCCCTTAGTTTCGGCCGGATGTTATTAGAGAAAGCAAAGGGTTCTTTTGGCACCCGTAACAGGTTTTTATCACATTTACCATTGCCGTTTTCATCATGGTAAAGGGCAAGGGCGTAATCCCCGGCCGGCACATCAAAATAACACGTTGCGGTCGTCTCCCGTACAGGAATTGTTCGGGTACGATATTCCCTATTGTCTTTAGGGAACGTCTCAGGGTCATTATACAGGGCCACCTCCAAATTGCCGGTCACCCTGTGTATGCTGGTCACCGTTACCGTAATACGGTAGGTAGTGTCCTGGGCATTAGCCATAACGCCCATGCCGGTAAGCAGTACTATGATAATGCTGGTTTTCATGCTAAACTTTTACCCATCCGTACAAATGCAAGGTATGAAGGGCCCAGGGCAATCCTGAATTCAGCCGCTGCCGTATACCCCAGGTACTTATACAGGCTGATTGCCGTTAAGTTATCCTGCTCCACATCCAGCACCATTTGGGTTGCCTGCTGTTGCCGGCCCCTTTCTTCACAGGCTGCAATCAGCCGGCTGGCAATACCTTGCCCCCGGTAATTTTCATAGGTAGCAATATTGCTGATATAGCAGGCCCCGGACGGCAAACTGCCTATGGTTTTATCCAACTGCAGGAGTACGGGCAGCCTTTTTAGCATTTGCAGCCCGCATTGGGCAAAAAGAAGCGCCCCGGTACGCAGGTTCTCTTTTCTTTTTACTGCGCAATCATAGGCCAGTAGCATTCCGGCCACAGTATTTTCCCGTAAGGCAAACAAGGTATGCCGGTAGCTGAAAAGGTTCCTTTCACGGACGTACAGCCCCGCCAAAGCCCTGCCCGCCCTGGCGCCAAACAGTGCCGGAAAATAAGCTGCCGAAAGCAGCACCAAATGGGAAAAATCCTCTTTAAATAAGCGTTTGCCTGGCACAATAGCCGTCATGGCCCAACCCCATTAACGATACCCCCGGGTATAAACCGTACGATTGGTAGCAGAAGGCCCGCCCAATACCCCGCTGCGTGTGGTTTCCACCACCAGCGATGGCTCAAAGGGCGAGCGGGCTGCCGGCTGCAACCATAGGGTCTGGGTTACTTCCCCCGTTAACCATTGGCCGTCAGCCGGATTTTGGAACGTATGTTTTGTGCTGATAACCAATCGGTTACCCTCCCATGTAGCCGTAGAAACCGGTGCCGGGCCGGTACGCCCCATGGGAATAGCGTTTTCCGTGGCCTGGCCGTCAAGGGCATAGCGGTATTTTATCAACGGCTGGATTTCCCGCGGCACAAAAAACACCCGTTCCACCACCAGCTCATTTTCATGGTGTACGATGGATAGCTTATCGCCCCAGCCGCTGCCCAGTGTGGGTACCGGTGGTACTGCCGGCCGGCCCGTAGGCGGGGCTGCGCTAACCACGGAGGTTGACCAGGTGCCTGAAAAGTCAGGGTTGGGCAATGCAGGCGAACGCGGGCCGATATCCTGGCGGTCGGTACGCGCATAGGTGGCCACCGGCTGGCCGGAACCGGCAGGTGGTGGCGTGTAGGGGTCGTCTATACCACCCGGTACCCGCGGATACTCGATCAGTGAGGCCTCATATTCGGCCACAATGCCATCCATTATACTGATTACCCAGGGGTAAAAGTCTTTGACATCGGTTTCTTCCCGCGGATCAACCCGCAAATCGAACAGACGCACCTTGTTTTCCGGGTGCGGGTCCGGCATTTCCGTGAGGAAATGGTACCACAACTTCCAGTCGTGCCACTTTACCGCCATTACATGCCCTTCCCTGGCAAGGTAAATCACGCTTTCGCGATTGGCGTGTGCCTGTTCCCCGGTAAAGAAAGGTAATTGGTTGACACCATCAATAATCCGGTCACCGGGCACTATCTCCGGGGCGCCCACGGCTGCTGCAAGGGTAGGAAAAAGATCGACCTCATGCACCACCTCATTGGATACCTGGCCGGGCTTGATTTTACCGGGCCAGCGTATAACACAAGGCGTACGGATGCCCCCTTCCATAGCGGTATTATAATACCCGCGCCAGGGGCCGGCAGTACCCCGCCAGGGGCGCCTCATTTCCGCACCATTATCGCTACACCAGATAAGCAAAGTGTTTTCGGCTATACCCAGCCGCTCCAAAGCCTGCATAATCAGTCCCACATTATAGTCCACATCGGCCATGGCATCACCCATATCGCCTGCCCCGGTAGTGCCGGCAATATCGGGGTGGGCCAGGGCCGGAAAATGCGTCTGTGTCATGGGATAGTACACAAAGAAAGGCTTATCCTGCCTGACACTCTTTTCCATAAAGGCAATGGCCCTCTCTGCCGCTTCCCGGTCAATGGTCCTGCGGGTTTCAAGATTGTAGGGTTTTACTTTCTTGGCGGGTTTACCGGCTTTACCTTCCCAGATATACGGTACTTCGTAAAGCTCCGGATCAAAGCCTTCGTAAGAAGTAAACTGGGCTGTATGGCTGGTACCCGGGATACCATACCAGCTATCAAACCCCTGGTCTGTAGGCTCCCTGCGCCCCTGCCAATTGGAGCCGCCAACGTGCCACTTGCCAAAAAGGCCGGTGGCATACCCCTGCGACTGCAGTGCCTCGGCAATGGTTTCTTCCCAGAGGGTCATCCCCGCAGCATAGCCCTGGCCCGTGCGCACCGCATAACGCCCGGTAAGCAGGGCAATACGGGAAACAACGCACGAGTATTCCACATTAAAGTTTGTCAGCCGGATACCCTCATCGGCTATCCTGTCGATATTGGGCGTAGGCACATTGCGGACACCTCCATAGGCGCCAACCTCACCAATACCTAAGTTATCGGGGAAAATAAGGACGATATTGGGCCTTTCCTGGCCGTACGCCAGGGCGCTGAAAACAATGCTCAATAAACCAGTGCCGCAGAATCTGAAAAACTTAACCATACTCCTTTTTGTTAACATGCAAAAAATAAAGCCAACTGCTCTCTCATCAATAAAGTTAACCCCAATTATTCACAATTCCGGTGAATAATGACGGAAATCAATTGATAAAAAAGTAACCCTTGCAGGAAAACAGTCCTTACCCGGGCAGAAAATAAGATACTTTTCAGTTGCCGGCCAGCGGGGAGGCCTGCTTTCCCATGGTTTGCGGTACTTTAAAAAGCTATTCTACCGGGTTACTTAGGCTCTTTGTCCAGAAAAAATTCAGGAAACCGTTCTTTACTGATATTGGGCTTGTATATTTCTTCCCTGTACCAATTGGCATACCACCTACGGTAAATATCTTCTTTTACAAACAGAATACCATAGGGGGCCGTTTCGGCCACAGCAAAGTCATATGTATCTATCGCCTTGAAAACGGTTTTTGCACACCCGGCCCTTTTGCCATCGTGCAGTTCTATTAACATAGCTTTTGTCTGCGGCAGCCATGATTGATAATTACGGGTAAAAACATCTTTTTCGCTTCCCTCTATATTCATCTTAAGAAAGTCGATATGGGGAAAACCAAACTTGCCTAACAAGTGCCCCAAAGAAAAGCCAATAGTCAGGTTTTCGCTTTTTGTCGCTGCGGAGGAACCGGATATTTCATGCACCACAAAACCATCTTCCTGGCCTGCTTCAATCTTCAGGTTAATTTCTTTGTTCCAAAGGGCCCCATGCAATACAGTAATATTTTTGTACGGATTAACGTTTTTCAGGGTAAAGTCATAATTTTCCTTGTCGGGCTCAATGCTGATAATCTTACAATCGGGCCACCAGTTGGCAAACAGGATTGCCGTATAGCCAATATTGGCCCCCGCATCTATCACATAGCGGGTATCAGACAAGTAAGCTTTTTGCTCCAGATAGGGATCAATAAAAGTGTTGACAAAAGACTGCATGTCGGCCCGTATCGCCCGAATATGCAGGGGGTGGGGAAACCCATTTATTTCCAGGGTGTGAATCTCATTTTTTTCGTATTTACCGGATTCGATCGCTGCAAAAAGGGCTAATAATTTACGGGCTTGCTCCTTCCCTAAGAGGTCAACATAGCGTGGCTTAGCGGCTAAAATCTCATCAATATTTTCCATATATTTTAATTTCAATGCCAGGTCAACGTATCAACCTCCGGCCTTTTTACCAGACTAGGGGTATTTGGTTAAACCATGAGTAATAATAACGGTAACAAAGGTAACTAAAATCAGGATAGAAATGTTTTGGTCATCCGGGTAATTAGAAGCGGCCGGGTTTCCCATAGGTGAATTTTCCTTTTTTTCGTACTGAGGCAGTTTAGCGGCACTAAACAGGAAAATCAAGCCTGCAACAGGCAGGCGGATTTCCGGTTCCGGATTTTTCTCCTTATATTTACTGCCGTTAACCACAATTATTATATAGACAGCGCAATTATGAAAAAAATTATTCTTCTGGGCGCCAGCAACCGCTGGCAGCTAATTAGTACTGTTTTTATCCTGCTCATCAGTATAGCCAACTTTGTCCTTGCTTCCGATGACGAACCGTTACTTAGTGCCCTCCGGATTGCCTTGCTGGCGGGAGCCTTTCTATTGCTTATCTTCCAACTGTTATCCTCGGTAAAAGCATCTAAATATGCCGTCAGGGTGGTTATTGACGAAGATGATATTGTCTTCAAAACCCATTTCTTCAGTCGGCCACAACAACTTAAATGGCAAAACATTAAAAGCATAGCCTTTCACCCCTACAAGATAAGCTTCCGCCTGGCCAATGACAGCGTAGATATCAGCTATACTACTTTAGCAAAAATTTCTGTGGAAATTAAAGAAAACATCCGGCACCTTGCCCGGCAGAAAGGGATTGAAATCAGTGGCGGGTAGTGGCTGTTTATAGGTCTCGAGATGAAAATAATTGTATTTATAATCGCATCCCTACTGGCAATTTCATCAAATGGCCAGACCACAAGAGTAAAGGTAAGCCTTCAGGGCTTAAAGAGTATTGAGGGCTTATTTTTATGGGAAAGTAACCGGCTATACAAAGTACCCCGTAACAAAACAGTTGATATCCCTGTCGATAACCTGCCAACCATTTTATATCTGGCAACGAAACGCAGGGGTAAAATTAAGGTTCAGCGGCTACTTTGGGTAGAAACCAATGAAATTTCCCTATCCGGTTCCCTGCCAAACCAAATAATGCTAAGCCCATTGGCCAAAGAGCAAAGTATGGCAGATGCCGTTTTGGTTAGTAAAGGGAAAGTTGACCAAGATTCAGAATTGTTTGTTTCAAGGCCCTACATAGTCTATCTGAGTAGGGAATTATCACGCCACGATGAAGATTCTTTGCAAGTTTTGCTCAACAAGATTCCCGGTGAAACAAAATCTTTTTGGGCAACTAAGAAAATTGAGGAATATCTCAATCAACTTCAATCTGTGGGTTTTAACACAACAACAAATCAATTTAAATATCTCGTAGCAAAAAACAAAAAGAACGAGGAGCAAGAATTCAGGCACAATAGCCATAAACTATTGCTCGTGGACTTTAGCGCGAGTGTTTGTCTCCCTTGTATAAAAGATATAAAAAAGCTGAGGCAACTAAACAATAAATACGGTAAGCAAGTAGAGCTATTATCCCTATGGGACGATCCAAAACATGAACTCTGGTTAAATGTTGCCAGTAAGCAGAAAAAAATGATTAACTGGACTAGTTTGCGGGATGAAACAGGGGCTATCTTCAAGGCTTTTAACATAAAAGAATACCCAACCTACATGCTATTTGACCCCACAGGCAAGCATATTAAAACGTTTATCGGAGCCAATCATAATCTGGAAAGGAGTATAAAACAGTACCTGAAAATAACATTTTAGTGAAACACTTCTTAACCCGAAAAATTCATAAGAATTTTTCGCCCGCAGGGCTGATGACCCCGAGCCCTCGGGGCAACAAGATTGAAAGAATTGAACTTTCCAAAAAAAAGGTTAAATTTAAGCTCAAAATACCCCGGTACAAGATATCGGGGAACATGAACTTGAGGGAAGTCCCCTGCAAGCACTTAAATCAACTATAAGTATAGCCAAACTAATAGTCTGAATTTTTAATTGTTTCATTTTTTGTAATTATTAAATTGGGCATATCCAATGCCTCTTGCATAGTTATCCATCAAAAGATTGATTTTAGGTTGGCAATAATTTTTTGGGCCAACTCATAGTATTGGTTAGGCTCTGACGGAATATACAGTTTGCCTGCGTTCATGACGAACTGCTTTTCCAGATTAATTGCATTAACACCCATATCTTTGCCTATACTATCAATATCCACCTCCCAATCCTCACCTATTTCACGAGTCCATTCGGCATGATTATAGGTAATTAACGGGTTTCTATCATAGTTATTCAGGGCGGCTATATCATCTTCAGCCAAAGAGAAACCACCCAATTTCTGGGCAATTAACTTATATCTATTCCAATATTCAAGATCGGCATCCGCATGGTATATATTTATTTCAGAAACAAAAGGAATACCATTGAAATAGGTGAACCGTATGTTACCGGAAGCTTTTACCCGCTTTTGCTTTGCATTTAACCAGAGCCTTTTACTATTCTTGAACTTTACTTGCGTTATTTCTAAATTGTCCTGAACAAACACGGTTCCTGTTTCTTTGCCCCGGCTAAAGGAAATTACGTTAATTAGTTTTCCGCTTTCCAGATATAAACTATCCAGCTTAAACTTGTATTTGCTTATTTCTGCCTGCGAAAGCAGTCCTTTTTTTTCAAAATGACGAAAAAAATTGAGACATGCACCTGCTCCAATACTTGCTTTGGTGCTATCCGCAAGCAATGCACGCCATTCCCTGGCAGGAGTACTAACCCTAGTGTTTTCGCAGTAAAATTTAAAAAGAGCTAAGGGGGCCCAACCGATTTGCTCTCCCATATATATACTATAACCTAAACTTTCATTAAAAAAGACATATTTGTTATCTATCTTGGCTTTTTCCTTGTAGTAGGCTCGGGCTATATGTGGGGTTTCTCTCTTTTGCCTGTTGTAATAGGCTACTGCCTTAGTCATAAACTCCACAGGCATAAAGTCTTCACCGGGACTAGCCTGTATGACAACCTCTTCCAGCTCGGTCGGCTGCGGTGTCAACAATATTTTTAACATAGTATCCCCCGGCATGTTGGCAACCGGCATCGCTTTTCTTTCGTAGCCCAAATAAGAAAAGACAACTGTATCCAGTTTGTCGAAAGTATTTAAATTAAAAGCAAAAAGCCCCTCTTCATCCGTAACAAATCCAATCTCTCGGCTCTTTATAATGATATGGGCAAAAGGCAGGGGAAATTGTGTTTTCTGATCAACTACCCTTCCTTGCAGGCTGTGTTTTTCTTGAGAAAAACAGCTAAAACTGGCTGTAACTAGTATAAGCAGCAGAAGCAAATATTTATACATTTGACAATATTTTGGATATTACTAATCTATAATGGAAGCCTTCAGTACCAGCCGATGAAACCGTTGATCTGTATTTGTTCTTACAGTTGCGTTAATTCGTGTTTCCGGCAATTTGTCTTTTGTATCCAAAACCAGTTTAACCCAACCTTCCTGACCGGGCAAAACCTTATTTGATGAAACTTCATAAGAAGTACATGTGCAATCGGGGTTCACATATTCAATAGTTAAAACGTTTTCTCCAGTATTTTTAAACGTGTAGATACCCTCAATCACTTCACCTCTTTTGACATTCTTAATCTCTATTTTCGTTTTTTCAAAGATCAACTTGCTATGTACTTTCTCATCAATAGTTTCAACAGATTTATCCACATGTTCGGTTTCTGAACAAGAAAACAGTAGTATCACACATAATGTCAGGAAGATAAATAAATCAATTCTCATATTTTAAACCGGTAAATTACTATTTGCTCACGCTCTTCATCAAATATTGCCTTGGAAAAGTAATACGGTTTAATATATCCCAGTATTACAAATTCTTTTGGAACATCGACATCTGCAATCAAGACATTTTCCCGGTATATCTGAAGGCCATCCACCTTTTGTTTATTTCCTTTCTTGTACGACCTGAAAAGCAGTGTGTTCGCCTCATCATAAAACAGTTCTTCATAATATCCCTTTTGGGGTTTGTCTGCAAAATACAGATGTCTGATTTTATTTATATCAAAATTCGTAGTTAGTGGTGTATAGTTGGCATTCATGTTCCTGCCAGCATACCCAAACTTTCTCAAAAGGTTAAAGTCATAGTCATACATGTAAATTAGTGAGTCTATTTCATGGGTAATAAATATTTCATCTTCAGAAGTCAGAGTAAAGCTATAGAATGAATGATGCCCAAGGTACTTGTTTTCCAGATACACCGGTGGCCTACGGCCATTAAGCCCAACAACTTTTGCCTTCCTAATATCTATACTGGCCATAATTCTACCTTTTTTATAATAATCTTCTGATACAAAGGCATTAAAATCCTTGTGTTCCGAGTATATCGGAACGAGTACAACATCAGGATGTTTAAAGCTATTGATAATCTTAAATTTCTCATACTCAAAACCATATAGCGATATCTCCGCGGGATCTGGTGAGTCTATCTGGTAAATATCCGTATAAGTGTACTCCCCCCGCCAATCAATGACTTTTTTGGCAATTCTGTTCCAGTTTTTATCATATAAATGCAAATCCAATGAACTACCCACAAACAGTTTTCGCCCATCATGGAGAAAACAAAAAGAGTCAACAAATTTTAAATCCAGTTCCTTCGGCCCTGCGCCCTGGCCAAGTTTTCTTGTAATAAGCTGCCCGTCCAGGTCCAGAATATATACCCAACAAAACAACTTATCAATTAAATAAATTGAATCGCCAGAGATTGCCGAAAAACCAAGATAAGAGGTGTTTACATTAGTTAAGGTAATTGTATCAATATTTATCTTATTCATTTCAATCTTTTTATTACCAGATATCTCCCCTGCGAAGAACGAAGAATAGGCTGGGTTATTCTGAGACTTGAAACAGCTTGTTGCTACCAACATATAACCCGTTAAAATCAGCAGTATCCCTTTCTTGTTCATGGTAAGTAATTTATTATGTAAACCTGTAAAGATGGGGCCATCATGGCCCATCTTTACAGGATAACTATTTGTTATTTAGCAGTTGCCATTGTAATCTTGGCAATTTACATTAGGATTGCCAACAGCACAATTTGCCCTGCTTCCACTGGCTTTGCATTTACCCCAAAAATTACAGTGGCACACGATACTGCTGTCATCCTCAAGTGAACCTTGTCCGTTCATAGCAAGAGGGATGATTGAGAAGCCAAGGAAAAACATTAACGCAATGCTTAACATAGGCTTCCTAAAGATATTGGTCATAGCTTTCATAATGAAATTAATTTAGAAACATTCCTACTTTTAATATTCAGGCTTTTCGGAATCCGCCTGCAATACTTATAACCGGTTTGGTACTGCTATTTATTTTTGCTAACTTGAAAAATCTGCATTAAAAATGCAAACAGCATGTCCCATAAAGTCCCATAAAGTCCCATAAAGTCCCATAAAGCGAAACGCCCGGAGGGGTATGGGGTTACGTTTTTATGCAGTTATTTTTTGGTTTATTTGGGTCATTTTCCACTTCAAAAAAGAGCCTCGGGCTAAATGGGCGGTGGGCTTTTGCCAGCGGGTTGTTTTGGGAAGTGGCTGTATATAGGGCGCGGGCAAAGGTGAAAAATTGGCCCATTGGGTTATAACCCGGAAAGTTCATAAGAATTTTTCGCCCGCAGGGCTGATGAACTGCAAAATAGTGTAAACCAACATGTTATGCGCAAAATACAGGATGACTCAAAGTTTAAGCATGACCCAAATTTGAGGGTAAAATATTTTGTACTCATCTATTATTCACGATTTTCATGAATAATCCGGGCTAAGCTGACAACGCACCTGGTAGCAGGGCCTATGCCGGGGTTGGCATGGCCTGTAAAAGCGCATGGATACGGG
>JALSJF010000155.1 GCA_026989505.1 Cyclobacteriaceae bacterium | reverse complement strand
AAGCACAGACCATGCGCCTGCCCCGGCCCGTGATAGGGGTCCTGGCCAATAATAACTACCTTTACTTCCGCAACCGGGCAACTGTTAAAGGCATTGAAAATAAGTTTTGCCGGAGGGTATATCTTATGGTGGGCATATTCCGCCCGCACAAATGCGGCCAGCTCCTGAAAATACGGCTTGGCAAACTCATCCTGCAGGGCAGTTTTCCAGCTCTCTTCAATTTTTACATCCATTGGGCAAGCATATTCGGTAAAAAACAATTTTACATAAAATTCGTTTATAAATTTATACCCGGGAAATACAATTGGCTTTCGCCTTCGCAGGGGCTGGGGTGGCACAGCCCGGCCAGACGATGAAAAAGTGATCCCGGCCCATGAAAGCAAAATACCGCGCCCGCATGGGGTGCGGCCTGCCGCCACCATAAATTAGCGGATACTATTTTGCAATCATCAGGGTAAATACACTAATTTTGAACCATGGTTACTGAAATTACCGAAGGCGTACGTGTATCCGTAGAAGTTGAGTACCAGCCGGACTACTCAAGTCCGAGCCAGTACCATTATGTGTTCACGTACCGGGTAACCATCGAAAACAACAGCAACCGCACCATCCAGGTGCTGCGCAGGCACTGGCACATCCGTGATATCGGCTACGCCCACCGCGAGGTTGCCGGGGAAGGCGTTGTGGGCCGCCAGCCGGTTATTGAGCCGGGGCATGCCCATCAGTATGTTTCGGGGTGTAACCTTAAATCGGGCATCGGCAGCATGCACGGCACCTATGTGGTGGAGCGTGTGATGGACGGCAAACTGTTTAATGTTTCTATCCCCAGGTTTCAGATGATTGCCCCTTTCCGGCTTAATTAAACTTGTGCATGCCATTTTAAGCTATATCCGGCACTGGCTTACAGCCGTAAACGGGCACTCGCTGCACACCCCTTTTATGTTTGATTTTTATACCCGGGCCCTCAAAGGCAAAGAGGATGCAGGGGCATTTGCGCCTATCGAGAAAATCAGGGAAGGCCTCCTCACCAGCCGGGAAAAAATAACCGTCTGCCAACTGGGGGCTGCCTCCAAAGTAAATAACCAGCAAGTAAGGCCCGTGGCCGCTATTGCCGCCAGAGGGATGACCCCGGCCGCCACCAGCCGGTTATTCACCCGCATAATCCGCCATTATAATTACCAAACCATCGTAGAACTGGGCACTTCCTTTGGCCTCAACACCCTTTACCTGGCCGCTACCCCTGCAACCCGGGTTTACACGTTTGAGGGTTGCCCCAATACCGCCAAAATAGCCCGGCACAATTTTGCCGCAACAGGCGTTGGCAATATAGAATTGATTGCCGGGAATATCGACCAAACCCTGCCGGATTTTTGCCAAAAATCTACCGAAAAAATTGACCTGGTTTTTCTTGATGCCAACCACAACTATACCCCCACCCTGCAGTACGTAGAATGGCTTTTGCCCCGGTGCCACAAAAACAGCATGATGATTATTGATGATATCCACTGGTCGCCTGCCATGACCCGGGCCTGGCAAAAACTACAGGCACACCCGCAGGTAACCACCACCATCGACCTCTACCAACTGGGCATCCTGCTCTTTCGGCCGGGCCTGAAAAAAGCACATTACCGGTTACAAGGGTAGTTGGGGTTACGGTTGCTTGCGCAGCTTAATGAACAACTCATTGCCGGCCCGTGGTTTAATGGAATTATAACAGGGGGCGAACACCTCAAACGTAAACTTACCGGCAAAATACCGCCCATACTCCTCCTGCGAACCTCCGAAAGGCGGCTGGGTATCCCCCAAAGGAATAGTAAACAGCACCCCCACCAGCTTACCGCCCGGGGCCAGCAGGGCATGCATTTTATCGGCATATTGCTGCCGTAACCCCGGTTCCAGGGCGCAAAAAAAGGTTTGCTCAATAATCAAATCATATTCCCCCTGGTGGTCGAAAAAATCACCCACAATAAACCGCCCGTCCGGCCAGTCCGGGCACTTTGGCCGCAGCGTTTTATACGGTTCGGCCGAGAGATCGATTACCGTAACCTGCTTAAACCCCTGGCTATACAGGTAGTGCACTTCATGGCCATGGCCACAACCGGGCACCAGAATACGCAGGTCCTTGTCCGTCAACTGATCAATATACTCTTTAATTGGGGTGGTAATGCTACCCGCATCCCAACCCGTTTGGTTTTGCAAATATTTGCCCGACCAATACTGTTCATCAAACTTCATCGCAGTTCACTATACTGTATTATACAAAGAAAAGCTATTTTTGCGTTCTTAACCTGTACACCGAATAAATATGGCTGACAAAAAACAACCCACCGTAGTAGCCGACAAGGAACCAAAAGCAAAGAAAAGCCTGCTTTTCATCATTTTAGGGGTAGTGGTCGTCCTGCTGGCCGTAAAAGTTTTTCTCGACCACCGGGAGAAACAAGAACTGGAGGCCTTTTACCAAACGGAACTGGAAGCGGCCCGGGGAAAATTGGATAAAATTGAGGCTGAACTTACCCGTAAGATTACCGAGATAGATTCTCTTGGCGGCAGTATTGTTGACCTGCTGGCAATGCAGGAACAAATCACCGCAGAGCGCAACCAGCTACAACGTACACGCAAGGCCAACCGGCAACTGATTGCCCGCCTGCGCAGAAAAACCGATGGCTATGAAGAGCTGCTGCGCGAAAAAGACAAAGAGATCATCAAACTTAAAGAAATAAATGCCGCCCTGGCCAATGAAAACACCACCCTGAAAGTTGAAACCAATAAGCTCAACCGCTCGTTGGTGGAACTTAACCAGGATAAACAAAAGCTGGAAGAAAAAGTAAGCATTGCCTCACGGCTGAAGGCCGAAGACCTTAAAATCTATGCCATCACCAAAAGTGGCAAAGAAAAAACCGGTAAAGTGCTGAAAAACCGCCAGTTAGCCAAACTAAAAGTAACCTTTACCATCGGCAAAAACGATGTCGCCCCCTTAGAAGCCAAAGAGATCATGATCCGGCTGATAGATGAGAATGGCCAGGTTATTTTTGATGTAAACCGCGGTAGTGGTTCCTTTATGCTTGACGGCAAAGAAACCTTTTACACGGCTTCCCAGGATATTCTTTTTGATAACTCAGGCCAACAACTTGCATTTATTTACGAGAAGGGCACACCCTACGACCCGGGCACTTATACCCTGGAAGTTTACACCGATGGTTACCGGATGGGCGCCACCAGTTTTACGGTAAAATAACCGGGAAATTTGGAGTTTGCCACGGGAAGGGTTAAATTAAGCGATTAATTAACCCTTACTATGATGAAAGCCTTTCTTTTATTATTCTTGTTTAGCCTTATGTTAACCGCTTATAGCCAGGTACCCCCGGCTGCCGAGCAAATTGCCATGGCAGTGCTGGCAGCCTCCCCCGAACAACGCGATGGCGCCACAGTTTACGGCTATGATGCCAACGGCAACCTGATTGAACTGCGCAAAGGCACCAACGAGTTAATCTGCCTCACCGACAACCCCTTTACCAAGGGCTTTGAAGTGGACTGTTACCACAAAGACCTGGAGCCCTTTATGGCCCGTAGCCGCGAGCTCCGCGCCCAGGGAAAAACCAACCCCGAAATATTCGACATCAAGGAAAAAGAGGTGCGCGAAGGCAAACTGAAAATGCCGGACCGCCCCACTACGCTGCAGGTACTTTCCGGGCCCGAAGGCCACTATAACCCCACCACCGGGGAAGTTGAAAATGCCGAGTACCGCTATGTGGTCTATGTGCCTTTTGCCACCCAGGAAACCACCGGCCTGCCTATAAAACCCGTGGTTTATGGCGGTGCCTGGTTAATGAACCCCGGCACCCACCGGGCCCATATTATGATTGGCCCGCCCCCTAACACCAGGCGCTATGAGATGAAGAGACAATAAAAAAGGCCTGTGTCCCACATCCCTCCGTGACGCATCCACAGGATCAACACAGGGGCCAGGAAATTAGCCTATAGGGTGCCCCCCCACAGACCGGCTGGCGGCAGTAGGCAAAACAAAAGGTAACGCTCAATGCGGACGGTAATACGGCCGGGCTTCCGCCTGCCATTTGTTTAAATCGGCAATGCGCCTTTCATGCGAAGGATGGGTGGAAAGAAATTCCGGGGGTTGCGGCCCATCCGCCATAGCGGCCATGCGCTGCCAGAACTCCGGGGCGGCAGCCGGGTCATAACCGGCCATGGCCATAAAAATAAGCCCCATACGGTCAGCCTCGCTTTCCTGGTCGCGGCTGAATTTGAGCATACCCAGCGGGCTGGCAATACCTACAGCCTGCAAAAAAATATCATCGAGGGTATTTTCGGTAGTAGCCGTGGTGGCCGCACCAATACTCAGTATGCCGTTTAAGGCCATCTGCTGGCTCATACGTTCACGGCTGTGGTTGGCAATGGCATGGGCCACTTCATGCCCCATAACCACCGCCACGCCACTTTCATCCTTACACACCGGCATAATGCCGGCATAAAAGGCCACCTTGCCCCCCGGCATACACCAGGCATTAACGGTTTCATCGTCCAGCAGGTTAAATTCCCAGGCAAAGCCCTCAAGTTGCTGCTGAAGGCCGTTTTGCTTCATATAATCCTCCACGGCCTGCCGAATCCGTTGGCCAACCTTTTTTACCATAGCCGTCTGCACAGTGTTAGCGGATAACTTTCCCTCACTAATCACCTGCCGGTAATTCTCAAAACTAAGCGGGATAAGCTCGGCATTGGAAACCAGTGACAACTGCTGACGGTTGGTAACCGGCACCGTGGCACAGGCCCAGATAAAAAGGAAACCAAGGATGGAAAATAGGCTATTTGGTAAAATTCTCATAGGTATTGGGGTTAATCTTTCTCCTGCCACAAAGAACGTAAATATTCGCCAACCATATATATAATCTTATGGCTGAAAACAGCCATAAGCCCTTATCTTTGCCCTAAAGGCAGGATATTTTTTGTCTTATTGACAATTTTTTCGTTATTATTAACAAAGGGTTAGTCTATGAAAATCTTTGGTATCGGCAGAAATTATGCCGCCCATATAGCAGAGTTAAACAATGAACGGCCGGACGAGCCGGTCATCTTTACCATGCCGGAAACAGCCTTATTATTGAAAAACAGGCCTTTTTACTATCCCTCGTTTACCAACGACATTCACTACGAGGTAGAAATTGTGCTGAAAATAAGCAAGGTTGGCAAAAATATTGATGTGAAATTTGCCGGAAACTATTATGATGAAATAGCTGTGGGCATAGATTTAACCGCCCGCGACCTGCAACAAAAGGCTAAAGAAAAAGGCCTGCCCTGGGCTATCGCCAAAGGGTTTAACGATGCGGCCCCGCTTTCGGGCTTTGTACCAAAAAAGGACTATGATCTGCAAAACCTGAACTTTACACTTACCGTTGACGGGGAAACCCGGCAGCAGGGCAATACCGGGCTTATGCTTTTTAATTTTGATTACATTATTAGTTATTTGTCGAAATTTTTCATGCTAAAAAAAGGCGACCTCATTTTCACCGGTACCCCGCAGGGGGTGGGGCCGGTAAAGATTGGCAACCGGTTAGAAGCTTTTCTGGAAGATAAAAAAATGCTGCATGTGGATATCAAATAAAAAATACCGGGCCTTCCTTATCCTGCTGCTGGTTGCCCTGGGCAGCTATGGCCAACCCATGGCATCAACAGAAGCGGAGTACGGCTATTTTATCTTTCCGGTAAACCCGGGGGTACGCAACACCCTGGCCGGCACCATGGGGGAATTGCGTTCATCGCATTTTCATACCGGTATTGATATCCGGACCGGGGGGCGCGAAGGGCTGGCCGTACTGGCTGCTGCCGATGGTTATGTGTCGCGCATAAAAGTATCACCGGCAGGCTATGGCAATACGGTATATGTAAAACACCCTAATGGTAAAACCACCGTATATGCGCACCTAAAGTCTTTTCGGCCTGATCTATCTGCTTACGTAAAAGAGGCCCAGTATAAAAAACAGTCTTTTGAAGTAAACCTTTTTCCCAAAGTAAACCAGTTTAAAGTTTCCCGGGGCGACACCCTGGCCTTGTCAGGTAATTCGGGCTCCAGTGGCGGGCCGCACCTGCATTTTGATATCCGGGACGAAAACCAGCACCTGCTGAACCCGCTTAACTATGGCTTTCAGGAAGTGGTGGACACCCGCACCCCCTACGCCAAAGCCATTGCCCTGACCACTTTTGCCAAAGACGCCCGGATTGGTGGCGAATTTGGCCGCCAGGAATTTGCCCTGGTTGCCCATGGCAACGAGTACCGCTTACCCGATACCCTTGAAGCCTTTGGCCAACTGGGGATGGAACTTTATGCCTGGGACCGGATGAACGGCACCCGCTTTAAGACCGGCATCAATAAAATTACGTTTACCCTCAACGGTAAAGAAATCTTTGGCCAGCATATTAACTCCTGGTCGTTTGCCCGCGCCCGCTCATTTTACCAGCACATCAATTATCCTGCCCTGGTAACCACCGGCCAGCGCTATCATAAACTTTATATTGATAACGGCAATACCCTGCAGTTTTATGACCGCCTGCCGTCACGCGGGCAGTTTACAGTTGAAAAGGGGAAATTATATCAGGCCGAAATCACCTTGTCGGATTCATACGGCAACACCAGCAAAGTGCGGTTTGTTATCCGGGGCAGCGGGGCCACGGCAAAAAACAGCACCAACCTTCCCAACAGCACCACTATCATTAAAAACACCTTGAAAATAGTAGGCGACAGCACCGCCCCCCCTGTTGCCCGCCTGGTAAGCCAGGATAAAGTTACCCGGTTGCCGGCCAGCTACCACGATGCCCGGGGTTATCCGGTATTTTTATGGGACCTGCGGCAAGCCCTTCCCGAAGCCGTTGGCCTGGCCGATACCACCCTGATGCTTGACCTCATCAGCATGGTGCCCCCGGGCCGGGAGTATAAGGTATTCAGCCCGTATGCCGATATTATTTTTACCCAACGCAGCTTGTTCGACACCCTTTATTTTACCTTGGCCTACAAGTTTGATTCGGTATCAAATACCGGCCAGATCAGCATTGGCAATTCGCAAATACCACTTAAGGGCAGTGTTAAAGCGGTGTTAAAATTTGCCGGCCACACAGTTGACAAAGAACATGCGGCCGTGTACCAGGTAACCGGCAAAAATAATTATGCCTTTGCCGGGGGAACCTGGAAAGAGAACCGTATTGAAGTGAAGCTGCGTAATTTTGGCACTTATACTATCATCGAAGACAGTATTGCCCCTGCCATTAAACCCCTGATCATCAAAAATGAAAAAATAGTTTTCAAGCTTGATGATAAACTTTCGGGTATCAAAGAAGTGAGGGCTACACTGGATGATAAATGGCTGCTTATCGCCAAAGACCCCAAGAAAAAGTTGTATTGGGCGGAAAGCCGCTACCCTGGTGAGAAATTTACCGGCAAACTGGTGCTGGAAGTAACCGACAATGCCAACAATACCAAAACATATACCACTAAAATCAACTGACTATGACCTTAACCATTGGCGACAAAGCGCCCGATTTTACAGTTAACGACCAACACGGCAACCCGGTAAAGTTGTCGGACTACCGGGGCAAAAAAGTTATCCTCTATTTCTACCCCAAAGACCAGACCCCCGGCTGTACCGCTCAGGCCTGCAACCTGCGCGACCACTATGCCGCGCTACAGCAGGCCGGCTACGAGGTACTGGGCATCTCTTCCGATTCGGAGAAGTCGCACCAGCGCTTCATTGAGAAACAGAACCTGCCTTTTACCCTGCTGGCCGATGAAGACAAGACCGTGCATAACCTCTACGGCACCTGGGTAGAGAAAAAGCTTTACGGCCGCACCTATATGGGTACCGCCCGCACCACCTTTGTAATTGATGAACAAGGTATCATCACCAATATCATTACCAAGGTAAAAACCAAAGACCATACTGCCCAAATATTGACCTGATACCCTTGTTGGATGGATAGCACAAAAGGTAAGGAAGCTTATCGCCAGGGAATAATCTCTATCCTGGTGAATACCTTGCTGTTTATTGCCAAGTATTATGTGGGCATTGTCAGCGGCTCGGTGGCCCTGGTTACCGATGCCTGGCATACCATCTCCGATTCGGCCAGTTCGCTGGTGCTGATTATCGGCACCCGCCTGTCAAACAAACCGGCCGATGATGAACACCCTTACGGCCACGGCCGCATAGAACTGATTACGGCCCTGGTCATTGGTATCCTGCTGGCCCTGGTGGGCTTTAATTTTCTTACCAGCGCTATCAACAAACTTATCCATCAGCAAGCAGCCTCCTTTGGCCCGCTGGCCATTGGCGTAACCATAGCCTCGGTGCTGCTCAACGAGGGCTTGGCGCAATATGCTTTTTACCTCGGCCGTAAAACCAACAACGCCTCCATTAAAGCCGATGGCTGGCACCACCGCAGCGATGCCCTCTCTTCGCTGATTATTTTGGCGGGTATTCTATTCGGCCAGCAATGGTGGTGGATAGACGGTGTGCTGGGCATCATCATGGCCGCCTTCATCTTCCATGCCGGCTACGGCATATTTAAGGAGGTCATCAGCCCCTTAATCGGCCAGCAGCCGGAAAAACGGATGGTAGATGACGTAAGAAAAATCTGCCTGCGCCTGGCCGGCAAGGACGTGTTTCCCCATCATTTTCATATTCACCAGTATGGCGGGCATACCGAGCTCACTTTTCATATTGTACTCGAGGGTAACCTTAGCCTCACCGAAGCGCATACCCTGGCCGATAAAATAGAAAAAGAAATTAACCAGGCCCTGGCCTGCGAAACGACCATCCACGTTGACCCGGAGGGAGAGGCAGACACCCTGAAAGATATTGCCACCGACAAGTTTAACCCTGGTGTTATTAATTGATAAGCAAACGTTTATCAATTAATTTATGTCATTCTTCACGACCTTCGTAAATAATCCGGGTTAAATAATCCCCCTTCTGCTATCTTTGGGGAATAAACCCTGTGGCATTTTGGAAATAGCACAAAATCATTCGTTAAAAACCCTCAACACCTTTGGTATTGCGGCCCGGGCAGCTTTTTTCGCCCGGGTTGAAACGGTGAGGCAACTTCGGCAAGTGCTGACCAGTAATATAGCCAGGACCAGGCCGATATTGGTGTTGGGTGGTGGTAGTAATGTGGTTTTTACGGGCACTTTTGCCGGTTTGGTTATCCACAATCTGATTGGAGGTATTGACATCATTAAAGAGGACGGACAGCAGGTACTGGTGGCAGCCGGAGGCGGAATGGTTTGGCATTCACTGGTAGAATTTGCCCTCGACAAAAACCTGGGGGGCATAGAAAACCTGTCGCTGATACCCGGCTCGGTGGGGGCCGCCCCCATCCAGAATATCGGGGCCTACGGGGCAGAGTTGAAAGACGTGTTTGCGTACCTCGAAGCAGTTGACCTGGCCTCCGGCCGGCAACGGCTTTTCACCCGGGAGGAGTGTGCCTTTGGCTACCGGAACAGTATCTTTAAAAACGAACTGAAAGACCGGTTTATGATCACCAAAGTCGTCCTGCGGCTGGCAAAAAAACCACAGGTAAACATTTCCTATGGCGCTATTGGCGAAGTTCTGACAGCCAGCGGCATTACCACGCCCACTATCCGCGAGGTGAGCGAAGCGGTGATCGCCATCAGGCAAAGTAAACTGCCCGATCCGGCCAGAATTGGCAATGCCGGTAGTTTCTTTAAGAACCCGGTGCTGGATAAAATTGATTATGAGGGCCTGAAGCTGGAGTTCAGCGGTATTCCCGGCTTCCCGGATAACGGCAGCGTAAAAGTGCCGGCTGCCTGGCTGATTGAACAATGTGGCTGGAAGGGCAAACGGCTGGGCAATGTAGGCGTGCATGACAAACAGCCGTTGGTACTGGTGAATTACGGTGGTGGTACAGGCACCGAAATTGTTAACCTGGCCGCAGACATCAAAGCCAGTGTGGCCACTAAATTTGGTATTGAGCTGGAGCCCGAGCCCAGGATAATTTAAATCATTTCCGTGGCATGTGCAACACGGCCCTGGTACTGCTCACAAGCCACCCCAAACTTAACCAGAAAATCAATTCCTTCATCTTTGGGCAGGCCCTTATATTCGGCATACGAACGCAGGTAAACCACCCGGGTAATCCCCATGGTAAAAATAATGCGGGCACAGGCCAGGCAGGGCGACAAAGTTACATACAGCGTTGAACCTTCAACCCTGGCATTATTGCGCGTAGCGTAGAGTATAGCGTTTTGCTCGGCATGGATAGCCAGCGAACAACTGCCTTTGGAATCCACGGCACAACCGGTTTCGGGGAACTCTTCATCGCAGTTGTGGGTGCCGGCCGGGGGGCCGTTATACCCTACCGAAATAATGCGGGTGTCTTTGGCCAGCACCGCCCCCACATGCCGCTTAATACAATGCGAACGCTGGGCAATTTTGGCCGCCAGGTCCATATAAATATCATCAAATGCCGGTTTTGTCATGGGTTCTGCCATTGCCAGGGTAAATGTAGCCAATTTTTAGGTTACAACAGGTTGCCCGGTGGCCGATAAAGGATATTTTGTGCTATATTTAGCGGGATTTACTTTCTGTACCTATGTTGAAGAAGATAGCCAGGTTTTTTTTTGCCGGAGTAGTGATTTTAGGCGTGGTGGTTTATTTTTCGTATGATTATTGGCTGGAACAACAACTGAAACACAAGCTGTCCGAAATTATCAGCAAAGACCCCAATAATCTTTATACATATTCTTTCACCAAACTAAATATACACCTTCTTGAAGGCTCAGTAGAGTTAAAAGGGATCAGCATCAAACCCAAGGCCAATGCCTTTGACAGCCTGGCCCGGTTAGCCAGCGGTATGCGCTACCTCATAGAACTGAACCTGGCAAAAATTGAACTTGAAAATTTTGCGATAAAGGAGTTTCTCCTCACCGGCAAGATGTTTATCCGGTCGTTGGCAATAGAACAGCCGGAATTTAAATATTATTTCCATCCGCGCAAGAAAAATACCGGCAAAGGCATACAACTCGGGTCCGTCTTCAGCGATAAGTTCAGCGAAGCCAATATTGAACTGTTAAGCGTTGAGGGGGCTACCATTGAGGTGGTGGACTACACCAAATCCGGGCCGGCCTTTACCATTGAAAACCTAACTATTGCCTTAACCAAAGCCCATATCGACAGTGCCACACTGAAGCAGTTTACCCCGATTACATATACGGATATCCGGGCCAAAGCAGCCGGGGTACGCATAGCCGCGATGAAGGATTTTGAGATAAATTCCGATTCCCTGATTTTTAAGATAGAAAAGCAGACCATTGAGGTAAACAACTTCCAGGTCAACCCTAAATACAGCCAGAAGAATTTTGCCAGGGCCTTTCCGGTACAAAAACAATGGTTCGCCCTGCAGTTGGATAAACTGGTGCTGAGCCGGATCAATTTTCCTGAGTTTGTACATTCCGGCAAGGTAGAAGTAGGCCACGTGGCTGTAATAGCACCCAATATTGGCTTGTACAAAGATAAAAGTAAGCCCATGCCCCCGTTCCGGAAGAAAAAATTACTTGCTTCCGCCATCCGGGCCATACCCTGGAGTATTTCGGTTGACAGCGTGAGCCTCACCAATGGTAACATTACCATAAACGAAACCAGCGCTTTAACGGGCCGTGACAGCCATCTGACCATTACTGCGTTAAATGCCCTGGTGCTGAATTTCACCAACGACAGCATGCATACCTCAGCCAACCATTTTTTAACCTTAACAGCCTCGGCCCGGGTGATGAGCGAGGCCCTTACCCAATTAACTATGCGCTTTGACTTAACCAGCGAAGCAGATAAATTTACCGCTACGGGCCATGCCGGTAAGGTGAAGGCCAGCGTTTTTAACCCGGTGCTGGAGCCCTTAATGGGCGTAAAAGTTACGAATGGCACCATTTATAACCTGGATTTTAACTTTTCGGCCATGGATACACTGAGTACCGGCACACTTGACATCGAATATGAGGCCCTGAAGCTGCAAATAATGCGCACCGACACTACAGCAAAAAAGAAAAGCAATAAAAAAGGTTTTGTCTCGCTGGCGGCCAACACTGTGGTAAAGACCAATAACCTGAAAACCCAGGGCAACTACCTGCAAGGAATCATTAACACCGAACGGGTGTTGGAAAAAGACGTCTGGCCTTTTTTATGGCATTCTATCCAGTCGGGGCTGGTATCTACTCTGGTGCCCATAACCAACAACAAAGCTGCCAAACAACAACAAAAAGGCGTGCGGCAAAAGTTGCGCGAAAAGAAAAAAAAGGGCAAGCGTTAGTCAAGGTGTAACCTGGCCAGCAGCTTAAAAAGCATATAGGTGCCGGCAGCCGAAACGATAGCCAACACCGTACCCTGCCCCATATTACCATAAACAAAGCCACCAATGGCAAACAGGGCTGCGTATATTACCACGGCCCCAATAAACACCATCAGCAGTTGGCGTGGCATTTGCCAGGCTACTCCCTGGCCCTTGTCCACCGGCTTGCCTTCCTCCCGGGCTTTATCCACCACTTGCCGCCATCCCGGGCCACCGGGTTGGGTAAGGGCATAAAACCTGCGTAGCACGTTGTCCTCTTCAGGCCTGGTAAGTAAAGTGGTCAGCAACCAGGAAACGGTAACCAGGCCAACGGTGATCAACAGTTTAACGGTAAAGCCATCGAGGACAGCCGTTTTTACCGTTTCGTCCTCAATAAACAAAACCAACACAACTGCCACCAGGGTAGCCACGGCCATGGCCACAATTTCGGTAAGGGCATTAATTCGCCACCAGAACCAGCGGAGCAGGTAAATGGCCCCGGAACCGGCCCCCGACAACAACAATATATTAAAGGCATCGGTGGCGTTATCCAGCAAGGTGAGGGACAAAAAACCGGCAATGACCATCAGCAGCACAGTAGTGATACGGCCCATACGCACCATTTCTTTTTCCGTGGCGTCAGGCTTGAGGAAACGCTTGTAAAAATCATTGACCACGTAAGAAGACCCCCAGTTGAGGTGAGTGCCGATAGTTGACATATAAGCCGCTATGATTGAGGCCACTACCAGGCCGATCCAACCTGTACCCAGTTTTGACAACATTACCGGGTAGGCAATATCATCTTTCAAATAGGTGGGGTCAATATGCGGGAAATCTGCCTGAATAGAAGCCAGGTCAGGATAAATCACCAATGAGGCCAGGGCTACGATAATCCAGGGCCAGGGCCGCAAGGCATAATGGGCAAAATTGAACAACAAAGTGGCGCCAACAGCATTTTTTTCATTCTTTGCCGATAGCATCCGCTGGGCAATATAACCTCCCCCACCCGGCTCAGCCCCGGGGTACCACACAGCCCACCACTGCACGGCTACAGGAATGAGTATCAGGGGGATCCACACCGATGGATCACTAAAATCGGGCAGCACCCCAAGTTTATCCTGGATTACCGGATTGGCGATAAGGTTGGCCAGGCCCCCGACTTCGGGCTGACTGACAGCCACATAAGCCGCATACACTGCGCCAAACATAGCTATGCTGTACTGAAAAAAATCGGCCCATACCACACCCTTAATGCCCCCGAGGGCTGCATATAATACGACCACCACCGAAGCACCAACCACCACCACCCAGGGCTGCAAACCCAACATTACCCCGCCAATTTTTATTGCCGCCAGGGTCACCGAACCCATAATCAGCGTATTGAAAAATACCCCGAGGTAAAGGGCCCGGAACCCCCGTAAAAAGGAAGCCATTTTACCCCCATACCGGATCTCATAAAACTCCAGATCGGTCATTACATTAGACTTGCGCCATAAGCGGGCATAGATAAATACGGTAACCATGCCGGTAATCAGAAACGCCCACCAGGCCCAGTTTTTGGCTACCCCGTTCTCACGCACAAAACCGGTTACAAGATTGGGCGTATCGGCCGAAAAGGTACAGGCTACCATAGAAATCCCCAGCAGCCACCAGGGCATGGAACGGCCTCCCAAAAAGAAATCGCTGCTACTTTTACCGGCCGTGCGGGATGCCACCCAGCCAATACCGATGACAATGATAAAAAAGATACCGATAATGGTCCAGTCGATAGGTTGTAGTAATATTTTGTCCATTTCTGTCAAATCAAATTATTCACCAGGTTCCGGGGAGAAAAGCTTTACGCTGGGCCGGGTAGTCATCAAAATAACGCTTATACCACTTATGGTGGGCCAGTGCCCGCGGAATAAGGTTGGCCAGTGTCCACACCGCAAAAGACAAGGCTGGCAGGTTAAAACTCATCAAGGCGTAACCCATCCATTCCACCATCTCCCCTAAGTGGTTTGGACAGGAGACTTTTTCAAACAGGAAACCCCGCGGGATTTTATATTCCTGATTGCCGCCATTGCGCAGGTTGATCAGCATAGTATCGGCACGCCAGTTGATGTAGGCGCCAAGAGCAAAAACTACTAAGCCGGCTATAAAGGGCAGGCTGTAAAGCCAACTTAACGTATAGCTGGCAAAATTTCCCAGATAGTAGCCAATAAAAAAACCATTGCATAAATTAAAAACAATGGCCAGCGTCACTACCCCCAAAGGCATTTTTTTTCCCTTCCCTTTTAATCGGAAGGGGAAAATAAAGGTGCGGTGTACATAATGGGTCAGAAACAGAAAGGCCAGAATCCAGGTTACATAATTTTGTTTGCCAGCGTTCTTCAGCACAAAGTACAGCACCAAAAACAATACCGGGCTTTCCATGATCACCCATGCCAGCCGGTTATTCATAAGTGGCCCCCAGGCACTCGAGGCGTGGCGCCCGTACGGGGCAATGATTTTGAGGTTCGCCAAAAAAACAACCACCCCCAGGAATATCCAGGCAATAACAATCTTGTTAAACAGGGGTTCGGCCATTTCGTGCTGCTAATATATGTCGCTAATTAACGTAAATTTTGCAAGAAACCATAAGCAAAAATATTTATCACCGGGCATTGCAAATGGTGGGGCAATAATGCTATATTTGCACTCCCAAACGGCTAAAGCGCTGTTTTGGCAGATAATTTGGCGAGTTGGGTGAGTACCTGCCTGTCGGCAGACAAGGCTGAGACCGGCTACAGTTACAAAGGTAGAGGGCTCAGCAGGTGGGGACTTGCGTTGCGTTGAAGTATATAGTATTGGAGAGGTGGGTGAGTGGCTGAAACCAGCAGTTTGCTAAACTGTCGTACCTGGAAACGGGTACCGGGGGTTCGAATCCCCCTCTCTCCGCAAGTGCTTGGCGGGTTCGAAAGTGAATTCCGCAAGCAGTTCAACATAAAGCTTGATTTATGTTGAAGGGCAGAGGAATAAAAGTGAGCGAAGCGAAACTTAACAAGCACTTTCGAATCCCTCACCAAGGATCATGTGAATAATCCCCCTCTCTCCGCAAAACCATGTCAGGGCTTTCAATAGCAGGCAACACACAGCATAAAACCAGCTGATTGATTGACAAAATAAACACCGTTCGGGGTGTAGTAACCCCTTTGGTGTCACAGGCTCCGCACGGTTATCGCGCCACGCCCCGGGCGTGAAGGTCGCAGGTGAACGAACCTGCTTTTAGGGTAGTTAATTGTTTTATTCTTCGGGGTGTAGTAACGCCTTTGGCGTCACAGGCTCCGCACGGTTATCGCGTCACGCCCCAGGCGTGAAGGTCGCAGGTGAACGAACCTGCTTTTAGAGTAGTTAATTGTTTTATTCTTCGGGGTGTAGTAACGCCTTTGGCGTCACAGGCTCCGCACGGTTATCGTGTCACGCCCCGGGCGTGAAGGTCGCAGGTGAACGAACCTGCTTTTAGGGTAGTTAATTGTTTTATTCTTCGGGGTGTAGCGTAGCCCGGTTATCGCGCCTGCTTTGGGAGCAGGAGGTCGCAGGTTCGAATCCTGCCACCCCGACAATAATATCTGCTCACCGTAGCTGTATTGATTGAATTGATTGATTAGTTTGAAATGGCGTCCGTTTAC
>JALSJF010000154.1 GCA_026989505.1 Cyclobacteriaceae bacterium | reverse complement strand
CGTGAATAATGATGTAAATTAACCGCCAAACGATTGTTTGTCAGTTAATTACATCAGGTCCTTAGACTCCGGTTCAGCGGAGTCTAAGGACCTGATGAGGGCAAAATAGTTTACCCTTAAATTTGGGTCATGCTTAATCTTTGAGTCATCCTGTATTTTGTGCATAACATGTTGTTTTACAATATTTTGCAGTTCATCAGCCCTGTGGGCGAAAAATTCATATGAATTTTTCGGGTTAAGAGCGTAGGCGAGTATTACTCCTGCCTATCCGGGATAAGCCAATCTATTTTACCCTTACTATAGAGAACGATTTATTCGTAAATACTTGATTGGCTATAGATAAAACTTCCTTGGGTGTAACTGAGGAAATCTCCTTATAAAAAGAGTTATAATAATCATCCCGAAGCCCTTGGGTAATGATCTTTTTATAAAGATCGGCAAAATCGAATACTGTGGTTGAATTATTGATATACTCACCGAGCAAATAATTTTTAACCGTATCGATTTCTTCTGACGATGCCTTTGTATGCTTTAGTTTGTTAATCTCGTCCAGTATTAAATCAATACTTTTATCAACGCCATTATGGGTTACATCGGCAGCGATTTGCAGATAAGAACCATTTTTCAAATGGGTAGTATAGGCATATATGCCATAGGTAAGGCCTTTTTCTTCACGCAACTTCTTCATTAATCTTGAACCAAAATACCCGCCCAATATTTTGATAAGGAACGCATATGCCGGATAGCTTCTTTCCCTGATGGAAAGAGCATGCTGACCAATGGCGATACTTGCCTGGGTTGCATGCTCTATGCTTTTGGTAATAGGGCTAAACGAATTGTTTTTTCGTGTGCTCACCCCCACAGGTTGAGCATAGGTGTAATTCATGGCCAGGCTATCTGCTACAAGGGAATTGGCTAAGTTATTATCATATGCCCCGGCAAGAAGAATGTTTTGCAAGCCTGGGAACACATGTTGTTGGTGAAATTCCACCAGGTCTTTCCTGCTTACCGTCTTAATATCTTCCGGGCTAATTATCTTACTATAGGGATGTCCCTCACCGAAAATATTTTGCCTCAATAGCCGTGGAGCCCAATAATTAGTCTTTTTTTGCTTTATCGCCAGTTCCTGCACCATCTTTTTCTTTTGTTTCACCAGGGCTTGTTCATCAAAAGCGGGCTGAAAGACAATTTCAGCCAGTAATGGTATAAGGTGCCCCAGAAACTCAGACCTGCCATACAGGGTAACAAAAGAGTTTTCAATTCCCGGTTTCAGGCCCAAAAAGGCCCCGAAGAAATCGAGCTTATGATTTATTTCTTCGGCTGACATTGTGGTGCTGCCTTCCCGGAGCATCTCGAAACAAAGGGCAGGAAGGGCAGGGTTTTTGGCAATGGCACTGCCAACCGGAAATATTAACTCGATTTGGAAAACAGGCTGGCTCCCCTGGTTAAATAAATAAACTTTGGTACCACCACTTAATTGATATTTTTGCGGTAAAGGGAAAGGGTTGAATTCCGGGGGAGAATGCTTTGGGGCAGTTGTTCGGTTAAGCATCCGTATTAGTCTGTCACTGACACATCGGTAGTAGTAACCGGCTGGAAGTTAAACAGCAGGGTGAACCTTAATGTTTCGGCCAGAGGGTTTTCTTGTTGTTGCGGCACCAGATACGCAAAATCAACGCCAAAAACATTATAACGGAAGCCTACACCAATGGTAAGATATTTACGGTTGCCTTTATTGGCACTTTCATAAAAATAGCCAATCCTACCGGCAAAGGTATTGTTGTACCAGTACTCAGTGCCAAAGGCTATCATTACCTCCTGCATTTCTTCAGAGAAGCCATCCGGGGCATCGGCAAATGAGCCAAACATACCACTTAATAGTGGCCGGTTAGGGTCTTTGCCCCGCTCAATAACCGGGTTGCCTTCCTGATCATAAATGATGGCCCCGTTATCGTCCCGGGCATAAACCGGGGGGGTGGGCACCATCAACTTATTAAAATCCAGGGCAAAGGTTAACGAATTATAGGGATCCAGGTACACGGTGTAAGCCGTACCTAATCTCAGGTTGATGGGGATAAAATCCTTGTTGGCTTCATCTGAATAGGTAAGTTTGGCGCCAATATTGGAGATGTTGCCCCCAAAAGACAGGTTACTGTTTTGATACGCCTTGGTATAGTACACGGAAATATCAACGGCTGCGGTATTACCAGGCCGGGCTTCAATGGTAGAAGAGGTAAAGTTACCCGTAAGGTTAGAATTTACATAGCGGGCAGTAACGCCAACCGACAGGTTTTCGGTAAGTTTACGCGCATATGTAGCGTCAATGGCCAGTTCGCGCGGGTTAAACCGCCCTTGCTGGATGTTGTTTTGGTTGGTGAAGAAAATTTCCCCCAAATCAAAATAACGCATAGACACGGCCACTACCTGCTCCCGGGAGATTTTATAATATCCGGAGAGATAAGAAAGCGACATATCATTGATGATTTTTGACAACCAGGGTGAATATGACAGCGCAAACCCTATATTGTGCTCAATAAAAACAAGTTTTGCCGGGTTCCAATGCACCGAATTGGCATCGGCCGAAGTGGCCACGCCTACATCACCCATCGCCCCGGCCCGGGCATCGGGGGTAATACTCAAAAACGGCACGGCAGTAGTAATAACCCTTTTCTCACTATTCTGCCCAACGATATTTGGTGGGGTTGTCTGGGCAAACAAACTCAGGCTGCCAAAACCAAGAACAAGAAATAAAAATATGGATGTTGTTTTGCTGTTCATAAGAAAGTACAAAGATAATTAATTTGTAATAAAGAGCCTTGAATAATGTGTTTGGGTTAAATTACTGCCCGTTGAACGTAAAGTAATACCATAAATATAGATGCCCGTATTTAATTTTCCGCCTGTGGGGTTCCGGCCATCCCATTGCCAATCGTTAATTACCGAAGGGGCGCTAAGGTAACTGCGGGTTTGCCGGTAAACCTTTTGCCCCTGGGTGTTGATAATTTCCACGGTAACGTCAATATCTTCTCCCGCCAGGTTGTGGGCAAAGCTAAATGTTGTTGATTCACGCATGGGGTTGGGGTAATTGCTTACCTCGGTAATAACTATCTCATTATTGGCCGAAACCGTAAACACCAGGGTAGCGGTGTTGGGGTTATTGGAGGTGTCCCAGGCGGTAAATGAAATGGTATGCCTGCCCGGAGACATAACCGGCAGGTTATAGTAAACCCATCCCTCGGCAAAGTTGTCTTTGGCTGCTGTGTAAAATTCGTTTAAAACCACCGGCTCATTTTTATCTAAGGTATAGGTAATGGAATGGCCAACCTGATTTATAGAAGTGTTGATGCCGTTCTCATCACGCAATCTGGCGATAAGCAGGGTATTGGGGTTAACCACCCGCCCTGCTATATAATTAGTATCGCCAAGATATAACGCTATCTCGGGGGGGGTATTGTCTGTAATCGGGTTATTTGTTGAACGGCCAATTAAAAAGTCAATGTTGGCGCCACCGGCATCCAGGGTTGACCCTTGCTGTTGGGCGTAAAAGGTTATTTTCCCCCGGCCGGGGTTGTACGAAATATCTTTGGGCAATACGGCAGTAAAACTGAACCGTCCATTGGTTACAGATACGGTGCCCCGGTAAAAGAAATTATCCCGTACTTTATAGGTAAAGGGGTTGCCCCCGAGGTTGCCCAGTGTTTGCCGGGTAGTGGTCTGGTCGAGGATGGTTACCTCCAGCTCCCCATTAAATGAGGCATCTATGGCTTTGTTGGCCTGGCGTATATGGCCAACAAAAGTTAACCTTTCCAGGGAGTTAAGGGTATCAAGGCTACTGACCGGCTGGCCGTTAAGGCTATCGAGGGTTACTGGTTGCCTGGGGTAGGATAGCCGCATGGAAGGGTCACCCAGCAAACTGAAATTACGGTTCAGCACGCCATTCTGGCTGTTGTTTTTGGTGTGGCGAAAGATGTCGCCCAGGCGTTGAAAATCACCGTTTGGCCGCTCAAATACCTGCTGGTAAAAAGCCAGGTTTAGCTGATAGTTGGAGCTGGAGAAAACCGGCCGCGAAGTAGTAATGGTGGCAATGGCCCCGGTAATGTTTTTCACCATCAGGTCTTCACCGCCTGACCTTGCCCCGGTATCGTCATGGCGGCCAAATTCGCAGGTGGCCGTAACAAACAAAGGCAGAAAGGTATCGTTGGCCAGGGTGTCCACAACATTTTTATCGAAAACCCGGGTTTTCGCCCATTGTATCTCGTTGCCGTGGCCGGTATAGTTAATAATCAGGATACCCTGGTGAATGGCATCGTAAATGGCCTTGTTTACCAACGGGGCCCTTTTGTTGGCCGGGTTAACAATAATCGGGTAAGCATCAATATAAATTTTGTTGGTATTAAACCCGGCATAAGTTGTGTCAATAAGGGTGGCCAGCCGTTCGGCATCGCGTTGGTGGATGTTTTGGTCACCATTTTCGGCTACAAAAAGCACATCTTTTCGCCATGGTCCCAGGGCCTGCATAGCCGTATAGGCGATGAGCTTATTAACAAAGTTATCTGCTTCAGCTACGGTGGTGGCCGGTATTCTGCCCACACCAATATCAAGGGTGTGGCCAGCGCCCGGCTTCTCCGCCCATTCCCCCTCATCGTCTTCCAGGAAAGCAAGATAATCATCTGAACCGTAAGTGGCCAGGGGCTGCAGGGAGTTGCGCGATTGATAGATAGGTACCATGTTAAACCCCGAGCCGGCTATATCCTTCGGGTCGTAAGTGCCCTTGCCGAAGAGGAGCAGGTGTTGTAAACCCGCATTGTCGTAGAGGTATTTGGCATAGTCCCGGATGGCGGTAATATCGGGCATGCCGGAAGAAAATTCATTGAACACCTGTTCGGTGGTAGCCACTTTTACCGATAACCCTTCGGCACCCCGCAGCCCGGCTATAGTATTGGCCTGGGTTAGAAACACTTCCGGGGTTATGATTAATAAATCGGTGGGCGAGGCGGCATGTAAGTTCTGATTTACCACCGCATGTACCAGCGTGGGGCTGTTTTGGCCGGCAGCCGGATCGAACAGAATAAATTTTTTGTTGGCATAGGTAGCATTGAAGCCTATGGTACTGCCTGTTTGGCTATAGTTAATGGCCAAAGTATTGTTATGGTCGGTTATATCCCATAACTCCAGGCCAGGGGGGCAGTTGCCAATGGTAAAGGTAACGTTGCCGTTGTTGGCCATGTCGCCCGTATAGAATAACAGGGGCCGGTCATTATACCTGAGTATATTTTGGCTTTGGAGCAGAAAATAATCCAGATAACCAATGCCAAATTCTTTATCAAAAGTATAGGTAACGGTGAGTGGGCTGTCGTCAATCAAAGCTTTGTTAACCACGAAAGTATCCAGGGCTACGGTGCCTTTAGTGGCATAGGTGCCTTCGGGGTTGGCGTTAATGGGTTGCGCCCCAATAGTTACCCCGTTTAACTGTACACGGAAGGTAGCCGGCTGTAACGAAGTGGACATAACCGCAGAAACCACTTTGATTTCTGAACCCGGGGCCAGGTTGCTTACCCCGGTGTTGAACGACTGGGTTATTTCAAGATCAAACTTTTCGCCAAACCATCTGCGGCCCGAATGCAGTACGTTGAGCAACTCCTGTTGGTGGGTGTACACCTGATAGGCAGCATTACGTACATTACCTGCCGGCTGGGGGGCGTTGGAGGCCAGACGTTTGCCCGCCTGCTGGTTTACATTCAGAAAATAATAATTGGTGGTGGTAAACAGATGGTTTTGATAGTTAAACACTTGTGCCAGGGAATCAAATGCTACAAAATCCGGGCCTTCACCAAAAAACAGGATGTAATCATTAGCATCAAAACTACCATCACTTTCGCCACTTACCACAATGGCCAGTTCCAGCAAATCTACCGGCCGTGGGGTACTGTTGGCCTGGGGCAGCATGCCGCCTCCGTTGCCAAAGATACGGATAGTGGCAGGATCGATGCCGGAGGGGTCCAGGCCATAGGCTTGCAGGTCGGTATAGGTTATTTTATAAATGCCATCTGTGTCCACGGCCAGTTTTATCCAGGTGCCACTTGACAATACCGAGTTTTGCCCGTGGGCATTTTGCCCCAGACCGGCTATTGTCAGCCATAGTATCAGGATGAGCTGCTTTACCATAGTTAGGTTATGCTTGTTTAAACGCTAAAATGGCCAATTTATTACAATTTTTGTTTTGCAGATATTAACGAAATAACAAGGTAAAAGGTGATAATTACCGGAAAAGATTTTGCTTGCAGTGCCACCCAGCAAAGGATACTGACAAGAACAACCAGGTAACGCCATAAGTTACGGGCAACCGTGTAGTCGGTAAATTTTAGCGCCAGCATTTTTAAGGGCGCGACCAACAGCAGGGAAAGCACCAGGGCCGTGCCAATACTGAGTTGCCAGTGGTTCAGGGTGGGGTATTCCGCCAGCCAGAAAGGTATTCCCGAAACAAAAAATGCTGCGGCCGGGGTAGGCATGCCGATGAAAGAATCGGCCTGGCGGGTGTCAACATTAAATTTGGCGAGGCGCAGGGCGGCAAACAGGGCGAGGCTAAAGGCCAGATAGGGCAGGAAAGCATTGGGTGCCCCGGCTGCCATTTTATACAGCATAAACGAGGGCAGGGCGCCAAAGGTAACCATATCGGCCAGGGAGTCGAGCTCTTTGCCGATGGGGGAGCTGACGTTTAACAACCGGGCGCTGAAGCCGTCAAAAAAATCGAAAATAGCTGCCAGCCAGATGGCATAAGCGGCAAAATAAAGGTCATCATTAAAAACATAGACAATACCAACACAACCGGCAAGCAGGTTGGCAAGGGTGATGGTATTGGGGATATGTTTTTTCATGGCCTAGTTAACCGCACAGAACGGGTTTGTCTTTTTTTCGTGGCCGATGGTGGTAGTAGGGCCGTGGCCACAATAAACCACGGTGTCATCGGGCAGGCGAAAAAGTTGCTCACGAATACTGGTAATCAGCGTATCAAAATCGCCCCCCGGCAAGTCGGTACGGCCAATGCTGCCATCAAACAGCACGTCACCACCAAGGCAAATTTTCTCTCCGGTATTAACAAAGGCCACATGCCCTTTGGTATGGCCCGGCACCAGCAAAGCCAGCAAATGGCTTTTGCCAAACGTTATTTTTTCGTTGGCCTGTATGAGCTTGTCGGCCCCGGTATGCTCATAGCCGGGGAACCCGTACATGGCGGCATAGCCCGGTACGGCCGCCAGGGTTTCGGCATCGCCCTGGGGTATTTGCAGGGGGAGGTTGTACGTCTTTTTTACAAAAGCATTGCCCAGTACATGGTCGATATGGCAGTGGGTATTAAGCAAGGCTACCGGTTTGAGCCCCTCACGCGCAATAACATGCTGCAAGTGCTCTTGCTCTTCAGGCTCGTAACAACCCGGGTCGATAATCACACAGTCACCGGTTTCGTCATAAACCAGAAAAGTATTTTCGGCAAAAGGGTTGAAAACAAGTGTTTTTATAGAAATCATGGTAGTATTTTGCGCAACTTTGCCACAAATTAACCCGAATTATTCCTGAAAATCATGAATAATGGCGTAAATTAATTATGTTGGACGTGCGGCTGAAAGATTCCGCTGGTTTTCCCGGGTTTGGGCTGCAATCAGTAAAAAATTGGCAAAGGAGTACGATTACATTATAGTAGGCCAGGGATTGGCCGGTACCTGCCTGGCAAGTGAGTTGCTGGCTATGGGGCAGCGGGTGCTGGTATTTGATGCCCCGGCCATGCCCTCTTCCTCGTTAGTAGCCGGAGGTTTGTTTAACCCCATTACCGGCCGCAATAGGGTGCTTACCTGGAAAGCCCATGAACTGTTCCCGTTTTTACAACAGTATTACCGGCAAATGGAAAGGCAGTTAGGCAGCAAATTTTTATTTAACCTGCCGTTATACCGCCCGTTTGCCAGTATGCAGGAGTTGAATGAATGGCAGGGGAAAAGCACGGACCCCAGGTATGCCGCGTTTATTGATTTTATCAGTCCGGTACCCTGGCAGCCACAGTTGGTGAAGAACGGGTTGGGTGGAATTATGCTTAAACATACAGGGTATCTTGACACCCACGTGTTTTTGGCCCGGTTCCGGCTATATTTGCAGGCGCGGGGCCTGTTGGTGGCCGAACAGTTTTTGGCCCCGGAAATAAACTTTACCGGGGATTTTGTCGTTTATAAGGACTACCGGGCCCGGCAGCTTATTTTTTGTGACGGGGTTGCGGGCTTTGCTAACCGGCTATGGGAAAATATCCGGTTTCATCCGGTGAAAGGAGAGGTGTTGCAGTTAAAGATTGATTACAAAAGTGATTTTATTTTGAACAGGAACGGGTTTGTATTGCCAAGGGAAGGCTACTATCTTGCCGGCTCTAATTATAATTTAACCGATACAAGCTGGAGGCCAACTACAGCCGCCCGGGAGGAGATTGTGGCGAAAATAGGTAAATTTTTGCAGGCGAAATATGAGATAACCGGCCAGCAAGCCGGCCTCAGACCTACCACCCACGACCGCAGGCCGGTACTGGGCCTGTTGCCGGACAAACCGCAAATCGGCCTGTTCAATGGCCTGGGTACCAAAGGGGTATCGCTGGCACCTTATTTTGCCCGGCAGTTTGCCCGTCATCTGGTAAGTGGGGCAGATTTAGACAAAGAAGTGCAAATTGGCCGTTTTTTTAACTAATTTTAATTTGTGAAAAAGTATTTATTCATTTTTACCCTGCTGGCCGTCTTTGCCATCCCCCTTTATGGGCAGCAAAGCCGGCAAACTTTTGGCCAAAACCGGGTGCAGTATGAATATTTCGACTGGCGCTATTACAGCACGGCTAATTTTGATATTTATTTTTATGGCAATGCCGATAAAATAGCCCAGGAGGTAGCCATTTACCTCGAGGATGAGTTTGACCGCATTACCGAAGTGATTGGCCATAGCCCTTATTTCAAAGCCAAGGTTTTTTTATACAATTCTGTAAACGATTTACAGCAATCAAATATTGGTGTCAATAAAGTTTCGTACCGGGTTGGCGGGCAAACCAATTTTACCAAGTCGTTTGTAGAAGTGGCCAATCCGGGATCAATAGAGGGGCTCAAAACGGAGCTGGTTACCGAGATTTCTAAATTGGTACTTGATGACATGGTGTATGGGGGCAGTTTGTCAGATATGTGGCAAAACACCTATTTGATGAACTTACCTGATTGGTTTGTGCTGGGGGCTGCCGAGTACCTGGCCAAAGGCTGGGATATTGAAATGGATGATAAAATCCGTGACCTGATGATCAGCGGCAGGGTGAACAAATTATCCAGCCTGACTAAGCAGCAGGGGATAATTGCCGGGCAGTCGATATGGAACTTCATTGTAGAGAACTACGGTAAAAGCAACCTGAACCAGGTCCTAAACCTGGTGCGGGTAACCCGTAACGAGGAAAAAAGTATAGCGTTTACCTTGGGTATCCCCTTCAGGCAACTTTTACTGGAGTGGCGGCAATATTATACCGACATGCTTACCTCGGTGCAGAAAAACTACGCTTCCCCGGACAATTCTTACCAGGTGGGCAAACTCAAGGATGACGAAATATATTCAGCGGTTAAACTAAGCCCCGATGGCAGCAGGCTGGCCTACGCTATCAATAATAATGGTAAATACAGCGTTTATATTAAAGATGTTGACAGCGAAAAGGTGGTTAAGGTATTTAGTGGCGGGTACAGGCTGCTGGAACAAAAAGTAGATAAGGTAAACCCTTTGCTGAGCTGGGCCGATGACAATACCCTGGGTATCATCAGCTATAACAAGGGTAAAAATGTGTTATGGCTCTATGATATTGAAACCCGTAGCAAAATACCGGCCTTGCTCGACCGCTTCGACCATATTTCCAGCTTCGACTTTAACGGCAACGGCCGCCTGGCTACGCTTAGCGCTACCCGCGGGGGCCGCACCGACATTTATCTGCTGAGTGTGCGCAGGAATAAAATCAGGCAATTGACCAATGATTACTTTGACGACCTGGACCCCAGTTTTGTGCCGGGCACCAATACCATTATCTTCAGCTCAAACCGTACCAACGATACCATTAGTTCCAATGTGCGTACCCTGAAAAACTTCAGCAATAACTATAATATTTATGCCTTCAACCTTGACACTACCCGCAGGGTGCTGGCCAAAATAACCAATACCATTAGCCGCGATTTTGCCCCGGTTGCCGAAGGCAAAAATTCTATCTACTACCTGAGTGACCAGAAAGGGATTATTAACCTGTTTAAGTATGACCTCGGCAAAAGGATATATTCACAAATCACCAATTTCGAAAATAACATCATTCGTTATGATATCAACTTCTCGCGCAGCAACGGGGCGTTTACCATGAGCCGTGGCTTGCGGGAACGAATGTATTTTATACCGGCTGTTAAGTTGAAAGAAAATGTTTTCACCCCGCTTACCCCACGGCAGGCGCAGTTTCAGGCCCGTTATTTAAGCCAAAGGCGTTTATTGAATGCGGCCAAAAGGCGTACAGAACCGGTAGAGGTTACTACCGTAAAGGAAGAAAAACCGGTAACCCCAAAACAGGATTCTTTAAAATCTGTTGCTGCCTTAGCGGATACGGTGGCCATGACGGAGCCCTTGAGTTTAGATAGTATTCAGTTTATCAGTGAAAATAAAGAGGAAAAGGTAACCGGACAGGAAGAGGAAAACCTAACCGATATCATTGATACCGATGACTATGTTTTTGACCAGGAAATTGTTAAGAAAACAGCAGACACAGAATCCTTTTTAAGCCGTTACCGCAGGGTGTTTAAAGAGGACAATAAGCCGGTAGGCCCTATGCCTTACGAGACACGCTTTAGTGCCGATAATATGATAACCTCGTGGGTGATTGACCCGCTGCGGGGCTTTGGCATCCTGTTGGAAACAGAAATGAACGACATTTTACAAAACCACAAATTTTACGGGGGTATTATGACGACCACCAACCTTAAAAGCGGGGATGTGTTTGCCGAGTACCAGTACCTGGAGCAGCGTATAGACTATAAGTTACGTTTCGACCGCAACGTATGGTATTTAAATTATGGCGAGGACTTACGGCAACGTTATTCGAAGAATAAATTTGAGGCTGGGGCATCGCTGCCGTTCGGGCCCCGTTCAAGGATTTCGGTAAACCCTTTTTACATGTTTACCCGTTACCAGGACTTAAATTTCTTCAACCTCATACCCAATGCGGAGAAAGCCGGGAAGAACCTTACTCATTACCTCGGGGTTTCTACCCAGTTTGTTTATGATAATACCATCGTTCTGGGGCAGAATATCATTACCGGCACCCGCCTGAAAGCCACTTTTACCCACAACGAATCGCTCACCGACAGGTCAAGGACTTTCACTAATTTTAATATTGATTTCAGGCATTACCAAAAGCTCCACCGTAGCCTGGTATTTGCCACACGGGTATTTTACGGTAATAATTTCGGACGCTTCCAACAAAATTATTTGTTAGGGGGTATGGATAACTGGTTGTTTAAAAACGACTATGCCTCTTACGCCCCCTGGTTCCCCGGGGTTAGCGAAGAAAACAACAATATATACTTTATGGAACACGTCACTTCCCTCAGGGGGTTTGATTTCAATACCTTGCATGGCACCAATACCCTCTTGGTAAACTTTGAGTTGCGCTGGCCATTAGTCAGGTACTTCTATAATGGCCCCATTCGTTCCAGTTTCCTCAGCAACCTGCAATTGGTGGGCTTCTTTGATATCGGTTCGGCCTGGACGGGCGCCTCTCCCTTCAGCCGTGAAAATGGTATCAGTATAATTACCATTGGCGATGACTCTTTCGAGGCGGAAATACAGACTTTCAGAAACCCCTGGTTGATGGGGTATGGGGCCGGCCTGCGCACGGTAATCCTGGGTTATTTTATGAAAATGGACCTGGCGTGGCCAATTGAAGACAATATTGCCGGTAGTGCAAAATTTTACCTTACTTTGGGGCACGACTTCTGATAATAGAAAGAATGATAAAATCGATGACAGGTTATGGCACGGCCAGTGCCGCTGATGACAAGTTTGAAGTCAGTGCCGAAATAAAAACGCTCAACTCAAAATTTGCCGATGTGCAGGTACGCTTGCCTGTCCAGTGGTCATCGTTGGAGCTGCCGCTAAGGAAGCAGGTAACCGGGGCACTGGTGCGGGGTAAGATAAGTGTGGTGATTGAGGTAACGAACAAAGCAGGGGAAGACGAGGTTTTGTTTGATGAGGAAGTGCTGGCCAGGTATTACCGGCAGTTTAAACGTGCTGCCGATAAACTGCGCTCCGGCAATGTTGATTTTTTTTCCCTGGCCTTGCATGCCCCCGGGGTACTGAAAACTGTGGAAGATAATTTAGATGCGGATGTTTCCGGCCTGATAAATACCGCGGTGCGGGAGGCTATTGCCAATTGTGACCGTTTCCGGCAGCAGGAGGGAGAGGAATTACGCCATAAACTGGCGGGCTATTGCCAGGTAATAGCCGGGCTGGCAGCCAAAATAGACCCGTTTGATCAGGAAAGGATTGGTAAAATAGAAGAGAAAATGCGGGCCGGGCTGGCCAATAAGGCTACGGGCATGGAAGCTGATGATAACCGCTTTGAGCAAGAGTTGATTTATTACATTGAAAAGCTGGATATCAGTGAAGAGAAAGTGCGCCTGGCCAACCATCTGGCCTATTTTGAGGAAGTTCTGAATGGCGAGGAACAAAATGGCAAAAAACTGGGCTTTATTGCCCAGGAAATAGGCCGGGAGATCAATACCATTGGCGCCAAAGCTGCCGATGCCCGTATCCAACGTATTGTGGTGGAGATGAAGGAAGAATTGGAGAAGATCAAGGAGCAAGTACTGAATGTGCTGTAAAGCCGGAATATTCCGTAACTCTGATGTAATCAATTGATTTACGCCATTATTCACGGCCTTCGTGAATAATGAATAATTCGGGTTATGCCCGTTGGTAATTTTTTTTCGCCTATACCAGGGGGCGAAAATGGCTACCCCGTTTATCTACCGCTGGCATACGGGGCAATAAAAGGTTGACCGGCCACTTTGGTAAGTTTGCCGGATAATCCCCCGTTTACATTGCCGGCATTTTTGCCCGGTTTTGCCGTAAACCATCAACTGGCGGTTAAAATAACCTTCTTTGCCATCCAGGCTGGCGTAATCTTTTACCGTGGTGCCTCCGGCATCAATAGCTTCCTGCAATACGTCCTTAATTGCCCTGACGAGCCGGGCTATTCGCTTTCCGGTAACCTTGCCGGCCGCCAACAACGGGTTGATGCCCGCCCGGAAAAGCGATTCGCTGGCATAGATGTTCCCTACACCTACTACGGTAATGTTGTCCATCAGCAAAGTTTTGATTGGTTTTTTCTTGCCCCTGCACCTGTCTGCCAGCCACTTGCGGTTAAAATCATCGTGTAAAGGCTCGGGCCCCAGGTGGCGCAACAGCGGGTGCAGGAGGGGGTTTTCCTGTTGGGTAAGCACTACTATCTGGCCAAAGCGCCTGGGGTCATGGTAGCGTAAGACCAGGCCGGAAGAAAGAAAAAACTCTACATGATCATGCTTTTGCCGGTGGCTGTCGGCCGGCTCCAGCCGCCAGGTCCCCGTCATGCCCAAATGGATGAGTAAACCGGAACCGTTGGCCAGCTTCAGCACAATGTATTTTGCCCTGCGCTCCAGGTGGACGATGGTGGAGTGAAGCAGTTCCGGGTGTCCCGCTAACACCAAAGGGGTTCTTAACTTACGAATGTGGATGGCAATGGCCGTAAACCGCTTTCCCAGCAAGTGCGGCTTTATAGCCTGTAGTACGGTCTCTACTTCGGGTAGCTCGGGCATTTGGCAGCAATGTTTTACCCGCAAAAGTAACGATATGCAAGACTTTTTTCCCTATTAGGCGAATGATGGCAGAAGGGTAGTATAAATATCCCGTGCATGATATCTTTGCAGGAAAGAAAAACCCATGGAGACCAAAGAATTTGCCCGCGCCAAAGTGTTTAATGTTAACCAAACCATAGCTTATGCCGAAGGGGCAGTAGTAAGTAAAACCATAACCAAAAGGCCGGAAGGGACGGTTACTTTGTTTGCCTTTGATAAAGACCAGGGGTTGAGTGAGCATACCACCCCCTTTGATGCCCAGGTACACATATTAGATGGCACGGCAACGGTTTATATTAACCAGCAACCTTTTGTGCTGCATAAAGACGATATAATTGTGATGCCGGCCAAGGTGCCACATGCCCTGGAAGCCACGGAAAAATTCAAGATGCTGCTGACCATGATAAAGTCAAAGTAGTACAGGTTAGTGTTGTTTATCCCGAAAAATACTTATGAATTTTTCGGGATAATTTACATCATTGTTCACGACCTTCGTGAATAACCCGGCTCAATTTACCCCCATTTTGGCTTCCAGGGCGTTTAATCTGTCTGACAAGTCGCTTAACTGATCGATTTTGCTTTCCAGTTCCCGGATCCTTTCTTCCTGTTGGGTAAAAATATCCACCCACTCGTTCGTTTTCAGGCCAACGGAAACATTGATCAGGCTGACTTTTTGGCCATTAGAGGCCGACCAGGCCTTGCCAATAATATTTTTCAGGTCTTTAAGCTCAATTTCATCTGGCGAAACGGCAATGGCATAGCCATCGTTATTGCCCGAGGCCACAATATAATCGCCAACGGCCACATCGCCTACTACCAGCACCGGTAATTGCCCCATAAAGCCTACTTTTTCAAAAGCCTCCTTACGGTCTTCATCGGGCATATTGCCCAGGACAATCGGGGCCATTGAAATGGTGAGCACCTGATCAGCCCCTTCGGTTACTTTGGATATCTTACCGCCTTTTACGCCTACCACCGTGCCAAAAACAAACTCCTCTTCGGGGTTTTCTTTTTCTAACCATTCAGCGTAGTCAGCGCCCTTGGAACCATAAATTACCCCCTGGTTCATGGCCAGTTGTTTGGCCGCCAATATTACCGGGGTCAGGGCTATCTGCCAATGCGAGGTAGGAATAAAACCGGGGTAACCGTTACGTAAACCCCAGCCAACCATGTTGCCAATCTGGTTCTGTGCTTCTATCCCGGCTTCCGGGTTAAAAAAACCATCGAAGTTCAGGGTGGGGAAAGAGCCCGTGTTGAAATTGGCCGTGGGCAATGAACCCGCATTAAAACTGAGCCAGGGCAAAGAACCTTTATGAAACTCCGGGCCGTCATCGTGCCAGTGCATGCTCGGCAGCGATCCCCGGCTAAAACTTGCCGAAGGCAGCGCCCCTCCCGAAAAGGTAAGGGAAGGCAAACTACCTCCGGTAAGTACCTTGCTGAAATCAAAGACCTTAAACAGGGTAAAAAAATTGGGTACCGGAAAGCTTTCATAGGTATCCCCGCCAAAAAAATCAAAACTCTCTATCCGGCCGGCCATGTAATTGCCCTGGCCGTAAAAGGTTACAAACCGGTTCCGGAAACTTAAAGTGCCCTTGTCAATGCGGATGGCAATACCATCGGCATTGCCGCCACCGGTATTCTCAAACAGGGCGATATGCTGGCCTTCGGCATGGCCGTCACCGCGTACTACCAGGCTGGCCAGTTCCGAATCACCGGTTACGGTTAAGCTATTATTTAAATTGGTAGCATTATTTACTGTCAGGGGGCCTTCAATACGGCTGGCCCCGCTCACTGCCATACTGTTGTTTATCTGCACTTCCCCGGCTACGGTAAGCTGGTTATCCAGGCTGGTCAGGCCGCTGACATTCAAGGCATTGACGAGGCTGGTGGGGCCGGTTACCGTCAGGCTGTTGTCTATATTGGCTTGTCCGGCCACCCTAAGCCGGTTATTCAGGTTGGTAATTCCGCCTACGTTCAGGGTGTCGGCCAGGCTGGTGGGGCCGGTTACCGTCAGGCTGTTGTCTATATTGGCTTGTCCGGCCACCTTAAGCCGGTTATTCAGGTTGGTAATTCCGCCTACGTTCAGGGTGTCGGCCAGGCTGGTGGGGCCGGTTACCGTCAGGCTGTTGTCTATATTGGCTTGTCCGGCCACCTTAAGCCGGTTATTCAGGTT
>JALSJF010000153.1 GCA_026989505.1 Cyclobacteriaceae bacterium | reverse complement strand
ATGTACGCGGAGCGGGGCTGATTGGGGCCACGGCCGGCTACGGCATGTACCTTGCTGCCCGGGAAGCCGCTGCAGGCGATTTTGATCAAAAACTGGCCGCCCTGGCCAACGCCTTAAGCGCTGCCCGGCCTACAGCGGTAAACCTTACCTGGGCGGTAAGCCGGCAAATAACGGCCATGAAAACGGGTAAAACCCTGGCCGACAAAATAGCTATCGCCCGGGCTACCGCCAGGCAAATAGCCGATGAAGATGCCGGTTTTTGTCAGGCTATAGGCCGGCATGGCCTCCCCCTGATAGAGGAAATCAGCCTGCGCCAGCAAGGGGCGGTGGTTAATATTTTAACCCATTGCAATGCCGGCTGGCTGGCTTTCACCGACTACGGTACCGCTACGGCCCCTGTTTATCAGGCTTTTGACAAGGGCATAAAAGTGCATGTTTGGGTGGATGAAACCCGCCCCCGCAACCAGGGGGCCAGCCTCACCGCCTGGGAACTGCAAAATCATGGGGTACCCCATACGGTAATTGCCGATAACACCGGAGGCCATTTAATGCAAAAGGGCCTGGTAGATATAGTCATCACCGGGGCCGACCGGGTAACCCGCACCGGGGATGTAGCCAATAAAATAGGCACCTACCTCAAAGCGCTGGCCGCCCGGGATAATGCTATTCCTTTCTATGTTGCCCTGCCGTCATCCACTATTGACTGGCAAGCCAAAGACGGGCAGCAGGATATTCCTATCGAAGAACGTGATGGCGATGAAGTGAAGTACATCCGGGGCCTGCATAATAATGAACTGATCAACGTGTTATTAACCCCGGCTGCCAGCCCGGCCGCCAACTATGGTTTCGACATCACCCCTGCCAGATTGATAAGCGGCTTAATCACCGAACGGGGTATTTGTGCTGCCTCAGAACCAGGGCTGACAAGCCTTTTTCCGGAACAAAAAAACAACCATGACTGACGAAGGCTACATTAAATTCAATTGCCAATGGCAACAGGGGACACTGACCCATAAAACCCATGTTGCGGCAATACTTTACTGGCGCCAGCAACTCTACCAGCATAATTTAATCGGGGTGGATGAGGAAGGCGTTGGGTTTGGCAACATCAGCCACCGGGTAAGCAACCATATGTTTATCATTACCGGCTCGGCCACCGGTGGTATTACCCGGCTCACCGAAAGCCACTTGGCCATGGTTACCCAATTCAGCCTGGCACAAAACAGCCTAACCTGTACGGGGCCCATAAAGGCGTCATCCGAGTCACTATCGCATGCCGCCCTGTATGCCGCCCTGCCCCGGATAAAAGCTGTGGTACACGTCCACCATGCCGGTATATGGCAAAAGCTACGGCATCTTGCGCCAACAACCCCCGACCCTATTGCCTATGGTACTCCGGCCATGGCCCGCGCCCTGCAGGCCTTAGCGCAAAACAATGATCATCAAGAGAACAACCTAATTATTATGGGCGGCCACAAAGATGGGATTATTACCTATGGGCAAACACTGCGCGAGGCAGCCAACAGGGTGTTGGCCCTGGTTAGCTGAGCAGTTGAAAATTGCCGGGGTATTCGGAGCCTGACACATGACGCCTTATTTCCCTTTGTCATAGTACATTTTAGCCCCTGCCTGAATCTTCTGTGGTATATAGTTTGCGGGGGGTGACACCGGACAGGCGTGTTCGGGGTCATACACACAAATGGGGTTGATGGCCAGGTTAAAATCTACCACAATTTGCTCACCTTCCGGTATCTTAATAATCAGGAACCGGCCACCGCCAAAGTTTTCAACCCCGGTAGTCATGTCGGTAAACGGCACAAAAATTGCTGTCGGCCCTGCCCCCGGGTGCGATGGGAATTCAAAAACTTTAAGCTCTACCGGCTGGCCCTCGAGAAAGAAACTTATCTTGCCATAATACATAAAACCGTAAGGCGAACCATCGGTAAGGTCGAGGTTCATTTTCTCAGACTGGGGTAACCGGTGCAGTTGGCCCACTACCCGGTATTTAAGGTTAACCGGATAATAGTTCAAGCCACTAAAGTTTTCAAAATATTCGTCAGACAATAAAGTGGTTTCCTTATTGCGGAAAGAAGCCTCCTCGCGTTCCCTCCGGGCCGTTATTTCACGGGCGTAGGACTCTTCTATCAGTTCCGAATCATAAGGGATTATTTGCGCCTCTACCTCACCGGTAAGTATAAACAGGGCAATCACCGAAAAACACAAAACAAATTTTCTTACTTTAAGCATATTCAGACAATTGGTTGGTTTAATCTAATTTGGAAAAATAGCTAATCCGGGTAAAAATTAACACTTTCCTGCCGAAAATTTACCAACCTATGGCTTAATTTCACTAAGATCAAAAATCATCTTATATTTGAAAATTGAAAACAACTGTATTAATCCTAAAGCTTATGAAATCATTATTTTACCCAATTTTAATGTCCCTGCTGTTTCTTGCCTGTGGTGGCCCCAGCAGCAACCAGGAGAGCGATGAAGCAGCCGGGGAGCAAATGGCCGGGCATCAGCATGAAGCGGCCACGGAAGCAACGCCTGCCAAGAAAAAACCGGCCAGCCCCAAGCGTGCGGCCATGGCCATGGTAGGCAGCAACCACATCCATATCGACTACAGCTCGCCCAGTGTACGCGGCCGGGTGATCTGGGGCGGCCTGGTGCCTTATGACAAAGTGTGGTCAACCGGGGCGCACAAAGCCACATCAATTAATTTTCCCGAACCGGTAATCATCAACGGTACCGAAATCCCGGCCGGCAAGTATGGCTTTTTCACCATTCCCGGCAAAGAAACCTGGACGGTCATCCTGAACAAGAACTGGGATATGCACCTGGCCGATGACTATGATGCCAAAGAAGATGTCCTGCGCCTGGAGGTGACCCCGGAAAAGTTGGATGAGATTCAGGAGGCCCTGGAATACCAGGTAACCCCTACAGGTGATAACAGCGCCATAATTTCGGTTGCCTGGGAATACCTGAAGATATCCTTTGAAGTAAAAAATAAATAGCCGGTCCGTACCGGATTCTCATAGAGAACCATGTAAACGGGATATGTTTTATAGGCATATCCCGTATTTTTTATCCGCTTATTAGAATTAATCTAAATAAATTTTCCCCCATAATCGCCCTATAGCCCAGTTTTCGTAAAAAAAGTTTAAAAACCTGATATAGATCAGTATTTATTTAGACTAATTCTAAATAGATTTGCGGCAGACAATTTAAAAACTGCTACTGCAATGCGATATACATTATTTACTTTTATCATTTTCATCACCGGGCTTACCCCTCTTTTTGCCCAAACCGGTACCATCAAAGGAAAGGTTACCACAATTGACAATGAAACACCCTTAGCCGGGGTTTCCGTTTATCTGCAAGACACTAATTTAGGTTCGGCCTCCAACGGCAGCGGCAATTTCACTATCAAAGATATCCCGGCCGGGGATTATACCCTGGTAGCTTCGGCCATCGGCTATTATCGCCTGAAGCAAAAGGTAACCATTGCGGATGGCACTGAACTGAAAGTGAATTTTTCGATGATCGAATCTATCTCCAGCCTTGCTGAAGTTACGGTGATGACTTCCGGCACCAATGGCCTGAAAGATATTCCCGGCTCGGTAAGTTACATCTCCCCTAAGGCACTGGCCAAATTCAGTTATACCGATATTAACCGGACCCTACGTGCCGTGCCGGGGGTGAACCTACAGGAAGAGGATGGCTTTGGCTTACGCCCGAATATCGGTCTGCGGGGAACAAGTACCGAAAGAAGCTCTAAAATCACCGTCATGGAAGATGGGGTATTAATGGCCCCGGCCCCCTATGCAGCACCTGCAGCCTATTATTTTCCTACCATTGGCCGTATGCAGGCCGTAGAAATCCTGAAAGGTAGCAGCCAGATAAAATATGGCCCCTATACTACTGGCGGGGCTATCAACCTTATATCAACCCAAATCCCGCAGGGATTTGCTGCGAGGGTAGATCTGTTGGCCGGCAGCTTTGGTGGCCGCAACCTGCATGTTAACGTGGGCAATTCACATAAAAATGTAGCCTACATGGCAGAAACATACCAATACAGCTCAAACGGCTTTAAGGTGCTGGACGGTGGTGGCAATACCGGCTTTGACAAGAAAGATTACCTTGCCAAAATAAGGGTAAACACTAACGAAGATGCCAAAGTTTACCAGTCGCTGACTTTTAAGGTTGGCCAGGTAAATGAGGTTTCAAATGAAACTTACCTTGGGCTGACCCAGGAAGATTTTAACAAAACCCCCTACCGCAGGTACTACGGCTCGCAGGTTGACCGGATTGATGTTCAACAAACCCAGCTATCATTAACCCACGTAGCCCGGTTTTCCGATTTCTTCAATATCACCACTACGGCCTATCGTACGGATCTTTCCCGGAACTGGTATAAACTTTACAAGGTAAAAGACAGTACCGGTACGGAAACCGGCATCAGCGCTATTCTTGACAACCCGGAAACTTATCGTGATGCTTTCGGTATCATCAAGGGTAATACCAGTACCAACCGGGATGCCTTGTTTGTGAAAGCGAATAACAGGATTTACTATGCTAAAGGAATCCAAACCATTCTTGGTTTCAATTTTAATACCAACAACATTACGCATGATATTGATCTTGGTATTCGCTTGCATAAGGACCAGATGGACCGCTTTCAATGGGTAGATGAGTACGCCATGGATAATGGGGTTATGCAACTGACAAAGTCGGGGGTGCCCGGCACGGAGAGTAACCGTATTGAGTCGGCCAGTGCCTTTGCCAGCTACATTCAGTATAAATTGATTATAGGGAAATTCACCGCAATTCCGGGCCTGCGCTATGAAAACATAACCCTTTCACGCCTGGATTACGGCAAAAATGACCCGGACCGGACAGGGGTTGATCTGGTTGAACGAAGTAATAAGGTAGAGGTGTTTATCCCGGGTATTGGCCTTAATTACCAGTTCAACAAATACCTGAGTTCCTTTGCCGGAGTACACAAAGGGTTTTCGCCCCCCGGCTCCAAGGAAGGCACCCGGCCGGAGGAAAGTGTAAATTATGAACTGGGCACCAGGATAACCAAAAATGCTATTTCTTCAGAAGCCGTTATTTTTGTAAATGATTACAGTAACCTGCTCGGTACCGACCTGGCCGCTGCCGGAGGTGGCGGCACCACCGAATTATATAATGCCGGAGCCGTATTGACCAAAGGATTGGAATTCCAGCTTTCCTACGATCTGTTGTCTGTACGCCCGGATACCCGCTTCAGGTTACCGCTATCGATTGTTTATACGTACACTGATTCCAAGTTTCAAAACTCTTTTGACAGCGAAAACGACAGTTGGGGCCAGGTGTCTGCCGGTGATAACATCCCCTATCTGGCCAACAACCAGTTCACCTTTATCCTGGGCTTAGAGCACCCTGATTTCAATATTAACCTTAGTGGCAGGTATATCGGGGAAATGCGTACGATGCCGGGTCAGGGGGTAATCCCGGCCAATGAAAAAACCGATGCCTACTTTGTGCTGGATGCCAGTGTGAATTATGCCCTGCATAAGTATATTTCGCTCTTTGCCAATGCTACCAATGTAACCGACAAAGTTTATCTGGTTGCCCGCAGGCCGTCCGGTTTACGGCCTGGTATGCCAAGGGCATTTAACATCGGCATAAAGGCCAACTTCTAGCAGAAAGCCGGCACTCATCCCCTGTTTGACCGGCCTTCCTCCGAGGCCGGTCAAACAGGGATGATCTTCACCCCTGCCCGATAAATGCGAGGATTAAAGCTACCAGTTCATCAGCATAGCCGGCCTTAAACATATGCTGGGCATGGGCGCTGCCCGGGAATACTTTAATTTGTTTTGGTTCTGCTGAACCCGCGTAAATATCCTGCACACGGTCGTACAGGCCTTCGTCTTTTGACACCACAAACAATTTGTCTGTGCTAGTTGATTTTATCGGCTTACCACCGGCCGGGGCCAGCAAAACAACTTTACTTACCGGGGCCTTAATAAACGACCAGGCCGCCAACACGGCTGCCCCGCCCATGCTGCCCCCGATAATGTTGATTTCGGTAAAGCCTTGTTGCTGTAAATAAATAACCGCGCCAATTATGTCATACATTTTTTTATTGGTACTGCCGGCCTTGCTTTTGCCATAACCACGGAAATCTATAGCCAGCGAAGCCACATTTTGCTGTTGAAATTTCCCGGCCAGAAAATACCAGCTCTCTTTATCAAAAACAGCCCCGTGGGCAAAAACTATCGCTTTAGCTGAGCCTGCCTTAAAAAATGCCCCTTGGATGGTACCCCCATCTTCAGTGGTAAACTTCACTAATGTAAACTTTTCTTTGCCCATTGTTGGCCGGGTAAAGGCCAGAGTCATAGTCATGACCATGATTATTGATATTATTATTTTCATCGGTATAGAGTACTAATTGGCGTTATTCCGGCACCAATGTAACAACTAATCTCAGGCTATTAAAGACATTTGCACCATTTTTATGTTACAGAACCAATGAAGGTCACCCCCCCGGTGTTGCTATACTTAACCCGGATTATTCACGAAAATCGTGAATAATGATGTAAATTAACCGCCAAACGATTGTTTGTCAGTTAATTACATCAGCCCTGCGGGCGAAAAATTCTTATGAATTTTTCGGGTTAAAAAACTGCCCGGGGACCCGGCCGGTATTCTTGTTTGCCGGCCGTACGGTTCCCTATGGTGAGGCAACTATTGTCTTGCTGATACGTGATCCGGCATTTCATCCCCTTTTCCTATTGTATTGGCACTTTTCTACTCACCAGGCCAGCAAAAAAACTAACCCTGATGCCCCGGGGGCTGGCGAAAAATCCGGATAAATTTTTCGGGCTAAGCTTTCCCCCCGGCCCTTACCCAAATTTGATGGAGAATCACTAACTTGCAGAAAAATTAAAATTATGGCTACCATTACATTAAAAGGAAACGAAATACATACTGTGGGGGCACTGCCAAAAGTAGGTACCGATGCCCCCTTGTTCTCCCTCGTTAAAGAGGACCTGTCTTTGTTATCCGCTTCTGACCTGAAAGGCAAAAAAGTTGTGCTCAACATCTTCCCCTCACTCGACACCGGTGTATGTGCCGCCTCGGTAAGGCAATTTAATAAAATGGCCAGCGAAGGCCTGGGCGCCACGGTGGTGTGTATCTCTAAAGACCTGCCCTTTGCCCACAAGCGCTTTTGTGAGGCCGAAGGGTTGACCGATGTACTCACCGCTTCCGACTTCCGCGACAGTAATTTTGGCGATGCCTATGGCACCACCATTATTGACGGCCCCCTGGCCGGTTTGCATTCACGCGCGGTGGTGGTAGTGAATGAGAACGGGGATGTAATCTACACCGAACAGGTACCGGAGATTACCCAGGAGCCCAATTACGAGGCTGCCCTGCAAGCCATCAAAGGTTAAGCCGGGGTAACAGGGAAACTTTGGCGCTACCGGCATACCCCCGGATATTCTCCGGGGTAGAGGGTGCCGCTTTGCCGGCAGGAATACCCGGGAGAAAACGCTATACGAACAGAAATAAATAACACCCCATGAAGATTATTACGCGCTATAAGGAAGATGAACTTTTTGTTGCCGAAAACGACCAGGGCAATAAGATCAGCATAGATATGCGCCAGCCGGGTATCAAAAACAGCCTGGCCCCGGTAGAAATGATGCTGGCCGCCATAGCCGGCTGTGCTGCCGTGGATATTGTTTCGATGATCCGCAAAAAACGTAAAACCTTTGTTGACCTGATTATTGAAACCACAGGTGAGCGTAAAGAGACCCACCCGCGCGGCCTCATCCAGATTCACACCAAATACACCCTGGTATCCCCCGACACCAACCTGGAGACGTTCAAAAAAGTAGCCCACCTCGCCACCGACAAATATTGTTCGGCAGCGGATTCGGTAAAAGCCAAAATCAATATCACCTGTGAGGTGCGGCCACCCGCATAAGGTACCGCTACCCTGCCTTTTATCGGCTTATCCGGTAACCTAACGGCTAATTCAACCACTCGTCTGGTTGGGTGGTTACCTGCCTGCCCTATTCGGCATTACATAGCAAACCATTGAACTAACCAATGCCACTAACTGCCTACCAGGGACAATTGGGCCCAAGCCGTGCGGCCCATCTATTACGCAGGGCAACCTTTGGCCCTACCCTTGAACAAATCAACCAGTTTGCGGCCCTGACTGCCCCCGAGGCCATGGCCTTGCTTTTTGATGACCAGATTCCCGGCCCGGCCCTGCCCGTTAACCCCGAAACCGGCCAGGAATGGCTGCAATCGGGCACACTGGGGGCCGAACTGGGCCTAAACGGCCTGTCAGACCACTTTGTTATGTGGCTGATGGGGCTGGCCCTGGACAACAGCCAACCGGTCAGTTTTTCGGTACGGGAAAAAATGGTGTTTTTCTACCATACCCATTTCACCACCAAGGTAAGCAAGGTGGCCAACAGCCGCTCGTTGTATTACCAGAACGAACTTTTCCGCCAGTTTGCCTTTGATGCCAATAAACCTGCCGAATTTAATTTCAAAAGCCTGCTCAAGAAAATAAGTGTGGACAACGCCATGCTGCGCTTCCTTGACGGCAGCCAGAACGTCAAAGGCAGCCCTAACGAGAACTACGGCCGTGAACTCCTGGAACTCTATGCTATCGGCCGCGGCCTGGAGGGCACCTTCCCTACCGACTTGCCCCAGGGTGATTACCTTAACTATACCGAACAGGACGTACAAGCTGCCGCCCGGGTGCTTTCGGGCTTTAAACTGGATGAAACGTACACCACCCTCGACCCTGACACCAATCTCCCCCGTGGCCGGGCCGAGGCCGGGGCCCACGACAATGATACCAAACAGTTCAGCAACCGCTTTAACGATGCGGTCATCGGCCCTGACCCTTTACTGATGCCCGGGGGCCAGCCTACCGCAGACAGTATGCTGGATGAAATCAGCCAGCTAATTGAAATGATTATGAGCCAGCGTGAGGCAGCCCTCTACCTCTGCCGCAAGCTTTACCGCTTTTATGTCTATCATGAAATCAACCAGCAACTTCAGGATTCCATTATCAGCACTATGGCCGATACCCTGGTGGCCAATGATTTTAAGGTACAGCCGGTGATTGAAGACCTGCTGCAAAGCCAGCATTTTTACGATGCCCTGGCTACCTCGGTTGATGACGACAAGTATGGTGCGGTAATTAAATCACCCCTCGACCTGGTTACCGGCACCTACCGCTTTTTTAAAATACCGGTAGCTGATTTTACTACGGAATATGACCTCTTTTACACACAAATGGGCCGGTTAAGACAGCAAATGCAACGCATGGGCCTTGATTTTTACGAACCCTTTGAAGTGGCCGGCTACCCGGCCTACCATCAATACCCCGCCTTTAACCGCAACTGGATATCCTCGAATTACCTTGCCAACCGTTATGATTTTATCAGCAGCGTTATCCGTACTACGGATATGCAAAGCCCGGAAATGCCCGGCCCCGACATGGTGCAGTTGGTGCGCGATTCCTTCGGCACTGTGGCCGACAATGCCCGTAACCTGATCATCGCCCTGGTGCAGCACCTCTACCCCGTACATTTTAACCTGACGTTTGATACCAATGCCGATGACAGCGCAGGCCTGACAGCCGAACGGCTCAACTACTTCCTCCAGGCCTTCTTGTTTGAGCCGCAACTAGATGCCGACCCGGAGGGGGAATGGACCAACCGGTGGAATACGAATTATGAAATGGGTGTTGTGGAAGGGCAATTGGTCAAACTGATCAACGCCCTGCTACAAACCCCTGAATATCAGCTTAAATAACCGCTATGAAAAGAAGACGATTCCTGCGTAACAGCCTACTTACCGGCACGGTGATGTCGCTTGGCGGCCTGCCGGTAAAAATGTTGGCCCGTAACCGCTTTACCCAAATGGCCAACCAAAGTACCAACGACCGGGTGCTGGTTATCCTGCAACTGCATGGCGGGAACGATGGCCTCAACAGCCTGATCCCAATAGACGAATATGACCTTTACTATAGCCGCAGGGCTAATATTGCCATTCCCAAACAAGGTACTAACCGCGCCCTGATAGAACTGGACACTACCCTGCCCCAGGATGCGCGGGTGGGCCTGCACCCGGACATGGGCGACATGAAAAAACTATACGACTATGGCCGCCTCGGCATTATTCAGGGGGTCTCTTATACCAATAACAACGGCTCCCATTTCCGCGGGCGCGATATCTGGTTTATGGGTGGGGGCGCCAACGATTACTATTCTTCGGGCTGGATTGGCCGCTACCTGCAAAAAGCCTATGCGCCCCTTACCTACCCGGATGATTTTCCCAACAATGCTATGCAGGACCCGCTGGCCATCGAACTCGGCAGCGATGTTTCCCTGTTGTTCCATCAGCAGGGCAATATCCCGGCCTCCATTTCCCTGGGGGGCAACCCCGAAAGCTTTGCCAACCTGATTAACTCCCTTGAAGGCTTTACAGATGAAGGTATCGACCCGCGGGGCAAACCTCCGGCTGCCCTTAATAATAGCCCCTACGGCAAAGAGCTGAACTGGATATTGGGGTTAGAGGATAAAACAGAAGATTATGCCGACCGGCTAAGCCAGGTATGGGATGCTTCTGCACCGGCAACGGTTACCTACCCCGAAACCTATCCGTTTAATGCCCCGGCCAGCGCCAAGCGCAACCCGCTTTCAGGGCAATTGCAGTTAATCGCCCGCCTCCTGGATGGCGGTGGGGCCGGCCAGGGGGTAAAAACCAAGGTTTTTCTCTTGCGCATTGGCGGTTTCGACACCCATGCCGACCAGGTGGAAACGTACGATCCCACCATGGGCGTACATGCCACCCAAATGTACCACATTGCCACCGCCATGAAAGCCTTTCAGGATGACCTGAAGGCCAGGGGCCTGGAAGAAAGGGTACTGACCATGACAACCTCGGAATTCGGGCGCAGGATATCTTCCAACGGCAGTTACGGCACCGACCACGGCACCGGAGGACCGATGTTTTTATTTGGCCCCTATGCCAAATCAGGGGTGCTGGGCAACGTGCCCAACCTAAACCTGAGCAATGTTGAGATGCAATACGACTTCAAGCAGATTTATGCCGCCATCCTCAAAGATTGGTTTGAAGTGGATGAAACAGTAATCAACAACGATATCCTCTTCAGAAACTACCTCAACGGCCCTGACGACAACGGGGGTAATTATGAACCCCTGGCGATCATCGATACCAATATAATTACTTCGGTAAATCAGTTCATGCAAGAAAAATTCTCTATGCAACCCTGTTACCCTAACCCCGCCCGCGACCGCGTTACCTTTACGTATAAAATCAATGCGTTTACCTCGGTAAAATTGGTTTTAACCGACCTCAACGGCAAAGTACAGACGACTATTGTTGACGAAATAAAGCAGCCCGGGGAGCACCGGGTGGTATTTCCGGTAAATAACCTGGCCCCCGGGCAGTACATCTATTCGCTCTATGCCGGGCCACTTAAAGAATCGCATAAACTCACCATTATTAAATAAAATGCGCTATTTTCTTACCCTGATTCTGCTATTGGCCTGCACCAGCTTGTGGGCCCAACGTAAAAAAAGCCGGGGTTATCAAGACCCTTTCTTAAAAACCCAGTGGTACCTGGGCTTTTACGGGGGCGGCAACCTGGCCGGCATCAACCCCACCACCGCCTATTTTGGCTATGCCCCGTTAAACTACCCACAAACCGAAATCGCTAAACGCTATAACAACTATGCCAATATCGGGGGACAATACGGGCTGGTATTTATGTTTTATACCGAAGGCTTTACCATTGGCCTGAAGCCGGGCATTAACATTTACAACACCGAATATAGCACCACCATCAGTTGGCAGGAAACAGCCAATACTGCCAACTCCCTGAAAATCAACTACCAGCACAATACCCAGTTCAATTACCTGGAGTTCCCCCTTACCGTACAATACGACTTGTTGCGGGAACGGTTACGACCCTACATCGGCCTGGGAGGGTACTACGGGGTACTGTTGAATGCTGCACGCACTATCCAGCGCAGCGGGGTTGATGCTGCCTCGGGTTCGGCCGGTGGGTTTAACAATCAACCGCAAACTATTGGCGTACAAGATGAATATATCAAATCGTTGGTGGGGGTTATGGGGTTTATTGGCGCCAGCTACGATCCGGGCAATATCCGTATAACCCTTGACCTCGGCTATAAATTTGGCTTGAACAACATCGCCAATACCGCCAACCGCTTTGTCAACAACCCGTTGGCCGCTATTGGCGAGGCCACTGACGACCAGCAACTGCGCAATTTTTACCTGTCACTTGGTTTTGTCTTTCCGCTGAAATTTATCAGTAAAAACTATAACTCGGTTAACTAAGCATGAAGAAGTTTAGCAACATCCCCTATATTATCCTCCTTCTGGCCGGTTGGGCCTGCGATATCGGCAATAACATTGTTGAACCTGCCAACACCTTTGCCAAAATTTATGATGATAACCGCTTTGAGCAGGAGTACTACCCGCTTGATGTAACCCAGACCACGGATGACGGTTTTCTGATCCTTGCGGAAGTGAAGTTCGACCAGGCTTTGTTCACTTCGGTATATGTGATAAAAACCGATGACCGGGGCGAGGTGGTGACCTCCACCCAATTGCCTGCCCCCCTGGCCAATGCGGTAGGCCACTGGAGCAAAATTGCCGGCACCTATTATTTTGTTTGCCTGGATGCCAACACCCTGGCCAGCCAGTTGGTACCTGTTGATGATACCGGTAACGTTGGCAGCCCTGTGCCCCTGGGTGGCCTTACCTACCCGCTGACGGTTACCCAGAATGACAATGAACTGATACTTCTCTCTTTCGATAACGCCAATAACGAGTCGGTGATTTCTACGCTTACCACAGACGGCCAGATAACCCGGCAGGCAGGTTACAGCATTGGGGCCGGGGTGGACGTGGAAAAGCCCATTATTGACCACCTCACCCGCAATGGCCCCAAACTGCCGTTTGCCGTGGGTAAGACCAGCGGGGATACTTATTATTTTAACGGCTTTTATAATTATACCTTTTCCCTGGTGTTCAGCAATTTCAACGCCACGCCCACCGGGGTTTGCCAGGGTCAGCTTAGCGAGGGAGGTATCAGCTCGGTAATTAACCTGGGCGGGGAGGATTTTGCCGTAGGCCGGTTTAATTTTGGGGCCAATTACCTCAACCCTGTTACCCGTATTCCGCTCAACAGCATCACCTCAAGTACCGACCTGGGCGGTAACACCTTCCCCGAGATTGAACCGGGAGCCAAAGTGAAGCTGAGCCTGTGGAACGATAACTTCCTACTCTACGGCACTCACACACAAAGCCGCCAGATTGTCCTCTATGGCTTCAACCGTACCGATGGCACCATTGTGGGCACGGCCTACCTCGGCAGCGGCAACCCCTATACCTTTGCCGCCTATACCTTTACCCGCGATGGCGGTATCGCCATTCTGGCCGAAACCGCTATTGAGGGACGTTTCCCCCGGGTTGCCTTGTTTAAAAGGAGTGCCCTGTATATGAACGCCTTATTGCATTAGTAACACACCACCAGGGGTCTCTATGATGAACACTGGGCATGGGCCAAAGCAAACCTGATATCGGTATAAGAATAGGCAGCGCCAAGTTTTTCTTTGATCTCAGCGGTTGATTTGGTTTCCAGTTCCCCGGCTACTTTGAGGATATGTTGCAGCCTGTCGGCAGGCAGAAAATCCGTGACCGGCAATTCCCCCGCAGCCACATAATGGGTCAAATGACCAAGAATAGTGGACGCCACAAAACCCCGCTCCCTGGCTATTTCGGCTACACTTAAGCCGCCTTTATACAGGGAAAAAGTTATTTCTTTGGTTGGTGTTTTTTCCTTTTTCTTTTCCGTCAGGGCAGGTTTAGGCTTTTTTTGCTGCCACATAGCATTTACTGCTTCCTTTGTCAGGAGCCGGTCATCGGCAATGGCCGCCACCACCTGCTGTACCTTCAGGATTGCCTTGTTTTTCTGCCAAAACAACATTTCGAGTTCCTTTACCTCTTGCAAATACCCTTTGATCCGCTTACGTGTGGCCAGGCGTTCACTATGGTTGTCAATTCTTTCGCTTATTTCATTGAGCAGGGGCAAGAAATAAGCTGCGGCTTTTTCCACCCGTGCTGTTATTATACGGAGGGTGTCCTGCACATCGGCCGCAACCATTTTATCCACCTGTAAAATAAATTTATCCCCTACTGCCTTTAGCGCCCGGGCCCTGCTGATCAACTCCTGGGTCCAGGGTAAATATTGCTGTTTGGCCGACTTGGTTTCCTCTTTACTGAAACCGGCTGCATGCCGCGCCAACATTTGCAGCACCCCGGAAAAATCGAAAGCCCGGGCAATGGCCTGGGTGATATACTGCCGGGTATCGGCCGCCATAGCAGCTTTTAAGGAGGCCACCGGGGGTTTGCTGTTGGTGAACGCGCTGACCGCATCATGGCGGGCCAAGACAGGCTGCTTTACAGGCGATGCCAGCACCAGCCCTGTCAGTGACCTGAGCCTTGATAAGGCCACATACATTTGCCCGGGGGCAAACACCTCGGACAAATCGAGAATAGCTTTAGCAAACGTCAGCCCCTGGCTCTTGTGCACTGTAATTGCCCAGGCCAGTTGCAACGGAAGTTGGGTGAACGTACCGGCCACCTTTTTTTCAATTTCACCGTTGGCTTTGCTCAGGGTGTATTTCACATTTTCCCAAACAGCAGGCTCCAGGGCAATTTCTTCATTGCCATCGCAGACAACCGTTACGCCCTCGTTTGTCACGGATTTAACCGTACCGATTTTACCGTTATAGTATTCTTTATCTTCCCCCTGGTCATTTTTTATAAACATCACCCGTGCCCCTTCTTTCAGTTCCAACCGCTCCACAGCCGGATACATTGTTTCCGGGAAATCACCCGTAATTTCGGCCTTAAAAAAATAGCTCTTGCCTTTAAGTTGTTGTAATTTATGGTAGTTTACACGCTGTGCCTTGTGGTTGTGGGTGGTGACATAAATAAAGCCCTCAGCATCCTCCGGGGCAAAACCGGGCTGGTGGTAGCGGTTGAGCAAAGCGATATCTTCGGCCGTAAGCCGGCCATGGCGCAACCGGTTCAGGATACCGGTAAAAGCCGGATCAGACTGCCGGTAAATTTTCTCCAATTCAATATAAACCGGAGTGCTTTCCTGCAAAGCCCGGGCGGCAAAGAAAAACAGGCTGGGGTAATAGGCCGACAGTAGCTGCCACTCATGCTCCTTGACTACCGGGGGCAACTGGTGCAGGTCCCCGATCAGCAAAAGCTGGACACCCCCGAAAGGCATTTCCTGCTGTCTGCGTACATGCCGTAGCACCAGGTCGATGCAATCCAACAAGTCAGCACGCAACATGCTTACCTCATCGATGATAAGCAGTTCCAGCTCACGCAGCATCCTGCGTTTGGTGTTGTTCATTTTAAATTGTGCCAGAACTGTTTTGGGGCTGTTAAACCCTGCACCGGCATAAGAAACATTTTCAGGCAGGAAAGTACCAAAGGGCAAGTGAAATAAGGAGTGCAGGGTTACCCCTCCGGCATTTATGGCAGCAATGCCGGTAGGCGCTGCAACAATGGTGTTTTTATAGGTTTGCTCCCTGAGGCCGGCCAGAAAAGTGGTTTTTCCCGTGCCGGCCTTACCGGTAAGGAACAGGTGCCGGCTGGTATGATTGATATATTTTGCGGCCAACTGAATAAGTTCATTGGTATTCTCCATATCCCACCTGTAATGCTTAGGTTAAAAATAATACAAGCCTGCGGGGAATGAAAGAAATTACCGGTTTGTAACCGGGCAAAGAAGATTTTCTCCATATTTTAAATAAAAGCAAACCTTCCGTTTACGGCACAAATTGAATTGGCTAAGGGGCAGGTTTGTATACCGGGTTTGTCCCCAACCTTCCTGGCGCCTGCACCCGGGCAGGCCCATGGCAGGCACGAAAGACAAACTTACCGGAGGTTGCGGTAGCGTGCCCGGAAAGGTTAAGAGCCCGAATGAACGAACC
>JALSJF010000152.1 GCA_026989505.1 Cyclobacteriaceae bacterium | reverse complement strand
CCCCGGGGTATATTACTACTATTTAAAACACCGCTATGTGGGTATTGAATATAATGGGAAGATAACCATACTAAGATAAACCAAACAAAAGTAAATATGAGAAAGTTAACATTCCTTCTATTAGTTGAGCTGTTGTCCGGGGGAGTGCTGGCACAAAACCTGGTCACTAACGGAAATTTTAGCATAAAAGCCGCTAATTCACCTTGCAAGTTAGGCACCGGGTTTGTTAAAGGACGACCGGACGGGTGGTGGGATGAAGAATCCTATATTTTAGCCACCGGTGACACCCTTTTGCCATTTGCTGAAACGCCTGATTATTACCACCCTTGCTCACCCATAGGAATCAGGCACCCATCGAACAACAGTCGTGGTTGTGCCGACCCTAAATCGGGCACCGCTTATATAGGTTTAATGGCCTGGAGCAAAAACCACCCGGATAGAAGTGCCGAGTATATATACCAGGAACTCGCCACACCGCTTGTTAAAAACCAAACCTATTATATTGAATTCTGGGTAAGTGCGGCAGATGATCCCGAATTTAATTACTTTGTAGCCAGTCTGGGAATGTATCTGTCCAATAGTACATTAGATTTCGAGAATGATTTAAACACCCGAGGATATCACTATCTTGCCTCCGCTGTCCAAATCCCTAATACCTTTCCGGCAACCGAATACTATACCACCGTCAACGGCTGGCAAAGGATATTCGGCACTTTTACCCCCACGGTAGATGGTGTAAAGCATATTCTTATAGGCAATTTTGACCCGGGTATTGCTGCTTATGACCCGGTTACAAACCCAAATTCGCCCAACATTCAACATCGTCCCGGTGCCGATTCGGGTGATCAACCGGAAGACGGGCAAACATCTTACTACTTTATAGATGCAGTGTATATTGCCCCGGCCAGCCAGGGAGTGCCTAACCTTGACCCTGTTATTTCCGGGCCGGACGCTATTTGTTATTCCGGGTCTGCATATACCCTTACCAATGTACCCCCGGGCGCCTATGTTAGCTGGACAACCTCTCCTGCAAGCTTAATCACCCCCACAGCAGGCGCGGGTACCACAGCCGTGGTAAGTGCCACATCCTGGTTTGCCCGGGGTACCGGCAGCCTTGCCTTTACTATTAATGGTGTGTGTGACCAGCTATTCGAATCAAAAACGTTTCCCGTAGGCCGTCCCGGGGCCATTACCGGCCCCATGAGTGGCCCGGCCAACGTGGCCAGCTACCAGGTGCACCAATACAGCGTGCCGGCCCAAAGCCTGAACGATGGCAACATCACCTGGACCTACCCGGCCGACTGGGGCTTCCAGAGCAGCGGCACCAGCCCTTACGTATATGCCTTTTTCTATATCGGCACCCAGTCGGGCTATGTGCAGGTGCGCAAAACCAATGCCTGTGGCAACGGGGGCGCTAAATGGCTGCAGGTAACCGTAACCAGCAGCGGTGGCGATTGCCCCGAGTGCCCGGTTATTATTGAAATGGCCGCCAACCCCTTGCAAAACAACCTGACCCTAAGGTATGGCGACCGGGTAAACAACAAGCCCCTGCCGCAAGCCACCTTCGACCGCCCGGCCGAATACATCATCCGCAATGCCCGGGGCGATATCGTGCTGGCGCATACCTCGGCCCAAACCTCCCTGCAACTGGATGTAAGCCGTATCGGCCAAAAAGGCGTGTACTTCCTTACCGTTACCCACCCGGGCAAAGGCCGCAGGCAGTACCGGCTGGTAAAATAACAGATAGGTAAGCGGCACCAGGAGGCCGGGGCCGCCAAACAGCAGCCGCATTAGCCCCCTGCCTTGTCCGGGACAAACGTAGCCCGCGGCACAAAGAGCCGGTCATAAATTTGCAGGCCCTCGTCTGTAAACCAGGCACCGGCATTACGCGAGCTATGCAAAACCGTGGCCTCTCCCGTCTGATAAGCAGCTACCGTCACCCCGGTGCCATCGCTCAGGGTTATATTGAGGGAATACGTTGGCGTTTGACCGCTGGCAGTAAAGTCATCGGCAAATTTTCGCGGCCGGCTGCTCTTCAGCTTATTCAGGTAATTTTCAACTGCCGTTGAGTCGGCCGCCTGCCCATCAATCGCCCAGCCCTGCAGGGCCTTGCTTAAGGTAAAGCTGCTGTCTGCGGGATAAGAAAAGTTAATCCCGGTAATATGGGCTGTTCCTACCTCGATAAAGGTTTTATCGCGCAGGTCATCTAACGAGCGGTTAAATACCGAAGACAAAAACCCTTCTACGGCATATACATCTTCATCATCTGCCAGCCGCACACTGGTTGACATCTTTCTGGAGGCAGCCTGAAAATTGAATTTGCCCACATAAAAATCAGCCAGCAACTCTTCCCCGGCATACGCCTTAACCCGGGTAGCAAGTGAGTCGGTTACCTCGTTCTCTTCCCATAAACCGGCAGAAGTAGCCAGCAGGCGGTCGGGGCTGATGCTGGCCAGCTCATTTAGCATACCTTTAACCACCGATTTATCCGCCCGGTCATTAATACCTTTGCCGCTCACCTGCCAGCCATGGGCCGCCTTCAGCAGCTCTACCGGCTGCAGGCCATTGGTTTTGGTTACCAGCACTATTTTATCCACTGTGGCCGTATCCACGGCCACCAGCGTAGTCTTAAAATTTCTTGAATCGGGGCCACCGAGGTATTCATTGCCCAGAAACACCACCAGTAAAGCCACCAAAACAACCAACAAGATTTTGTTTGCCTTATTCATAACGCACCTCCATTCGTTTTATACGTTTACGTTTATTCATGGCCGCCCGCACAATACCAATGGCAATTACCAGCAGGATGGGCAGCAGGAAGTTAACATACTTAAGCAAGGTTTTGGTCTCATCTGCCAACTGTTCAAGCGGCCTTGAGGTCACCGATTTGGTCCGCAGGTCAATCAGCCCGGTGTCATCCGCAAGCCAGTCAACACTATTCACAAACAAGCTCAGGTTATCGGGCTGCAGTTGCTGCGGCTGGCCGTTGCTGTTGTTTACGGCAAAATTACCATTACCAATAACCACCAGCCGCCCGGCCCCCAACACTGTATTGCCTGCCTGCCCCTTGAGTGCAGCAGCCACCACCTGGTTAGCCAGCGGGAAGTCGGCCAGGGTCCACTGCCGCTGGACATCAAAATAGGTAGGCACCGATACGGTCCCTGATTTCTCTGAGGAGTAGGCCAGCGGCATGTACTGTACCGTGGTATCCCCGGTAAAAACAATCGGGCTCACAAACGGCATCACCACCGACTCCAGCCCCTTGGAAATGGCGTGGTCGGCAAAATTGGTGATAATCGGGATAAACGGAAACTGCACCTGGGTTGAGATGCGGAACACCCCCTGCTGCCGTTGCACATTTACCGAGGCCGATTTGGCATCAATTAAAAACATATTCTGCACCTGCACGCCCTTACCGGCCAGCCAGTCCTCCAGCCCGGTATGCACCGCAGAGCCAAACGCTGTTTGTAAGTCTCCTTTTACCCGGTTGATGGCTACCAGCACGTTGCCCCCTTGCTGCAAATAATCATCCAATTTGGCCACTGCCGGCTGCGGAAGGGTATCCTGGGTACCCACGATAATCACCGACTTAAACCGCGAGGGGATTTCGGGCAACTCCGTGAGGTTAATGGTCTCCACATTATACAGCACCTCCAGCGAACCCACCACTTCCTGCATATCCTGTAAGCCGGGTTCGCCATTGCCCTGCACAAAAGCGATGGCCGGTTTATTTACCACCGACACTTTTTTAATAGCTGTGGTCAGGGCGTATTCTAAGGCAGTGCCGGGCTGCAGGAAAGGGATTACCTCCTGGCGGTCCTGCTGCTCAATTACTGCGGCCAGATAGGCTTTTTGTTGCTTCACCTCATCTTTTTCGCGTACATTAATCATCACCGGGGCAATACCCAACTGGTTGATTTGCTGTTCTACCTGCGGGTCTTCGTTGGGGTTAATAAATTCGTACACCAGGTTTTTGCCCGCCAGGTTGGCATACTCCACCAGCAAATCCCTGAAATCGCGCTTCACCTGCTCGATATTGGGCGGCATATTTTCCGAGAAATACGCTTTCACCGTTACCGGGGCATTAAGGTTAGCCACAATGTTTTTCGAGGCCTGGCTGAGGCTATAGCGGTTGTTCTCGGTAAGGTCGAGGCGCACAAAAAAATCCTGCGACAAAACGTTGAGCAACACCATAATGCCGGTTACCAGGCCGATAGAAAGATAGTAGGATTGTTTCCGTTTCATGGTTTCAGGCAACTAGTTTTTGTTTAGCCAGACTTAATTCCGACAATTTAATTCCAACAATAATGATGGACAGGAAATACACAATATCCTTAGAGTCAATCACGCCCCGGGAAATGGAGTCATAATGGGTGGAAAGGCTCAGGGTATCGAATAACCTGCCCATAAAACCGGTACTGCTGCTGGCAATTACATCAAAAAGCAACTGAAAAAACAAGCCGATAAACAAGGCCCCCAGAAAGGCGATTATCTGGTTATTGGTAATACTGCTGGTATAAAGGCCAATGCTGATGTAGGCAGCACTCATCAGTATCAGGCCCAGATAGCCGCTGATAACCGCCCCGTGGTCAATATTGCCGATACTGGCTACCGTGATATAATAAGGCAGGGTAAATGCCAGGGCCAGGGTTATCAGGATCAGGCAGGCCAAAAATTTGCCGATAACCACCTGCTGTTCGGAAACGGCTTTGGTTAACAGCAGTTCAATGGTGCCGGAACGTTTCTCCTCGGCCAGCATTTTCATGGTAATGGCCGGGATAAAGAAGAAGAGCGTCCAGTACGAAATAGAAAAAAACACCTGTAAACTTGCCTGCCCCACCAGGAAGATGTCGGAGCCGTAAAGCCAGGTGAAAAAACCGCTAAAGCCGAGAAACAGCACTAAGATGATATAGGCTATCAGGGAATCAAAAAACCCGGCCAGTTCTTTTTTCGCTATTATCCAAATCGGTCTCATATCAATACATGTTAAGTTTAAAATTTCAAGCCACCGGTTTATGCGGTAGTGAGCTCATGGAATATATCCTCTAAGCTGGTTTCGTTTTTGGTGATTTCGGTAAGCACCCAACTGTTCTCCACACACAGCGCAAAGATATCGCGGGCCGGACTGGTGTTGGGCTTGCATTGGATCTCCAGTTGCTGGCCTCCGGTAACCTTTACGGCCGCCACGGCTGCCAGCGCTTCCACCTTGCCGGCAATGGCGTTAATCTCCCCGTCTTCGATGGTCGCCCTGATAAGCATTTGCCCGCTGGCCAGGTTGCGCAGTTCACCGGCCGTGCCATCGGCCACAATTTTACCTTTGTTGATAATCAGGATGCGGTCGCAGGTGGCCTCCACTTCCGGCAAAATATGGGTGGAGAGGATAACGGTTTTCTCCTTACCGATTTTCTTGATGAGTTTCCTGATCTCAACAATCTGGTTGGGGTCCAGCCCGGTGGTGGGCTCATCCAGGATGAGTATTTCGGGGTCGTGGATCATGGCCTGGGCCAGCCCCACCCGCTGGCGGTAACCTTTCGACAACTCACCGATTAACTTATGCTTTTCGGCATCGAGGCCGCAAACCCGTACCATCTCTTCAATCTTTGCCTGGATAAGGTGTTGCGGCACCCCTTGCAGGGCAGCAGTAAACGCCAGGTAATCCAATACCGGCATATCATTATACAGCGGGTTGTGCTCCGGCAAATAACCGATGTGCTGACGTAAATCTTCCCCGGCCGCTTTAATTGACTTGCCCCCAATTTTAATGTCGCCACGGTCAATGGCAAGGTAATTGGTAATCATCTTCATGGTGGTGGTTTTACCGGCACCGTTGGGCCCCAGAAACCCCAGCACTTCGCCTGTTTTTACCTCGAAGGAGATATTGTCAACAGCCCGTTGTGCCCCATAAAGTTTCGATAAATTTTCAATTTTAATATCCATAGCCTCTTGCTGGAAATTAGTTGTTAAAACCTTGAATTTTTAACCCCGCAATAATAAAAAATTACTCCGATTGATAGCAAGTATTGAGCGGTGAAAAATGTTAAATTTTACGAAGCGAATTCATCCGCAAAAGCTGACGGCCAACCCCGGTGCCCGAAACCTCGGGATCACCGGCCCTGTAGGCGAAAAATTCATCAAAATTTTTCGGGTTAACAATGAAGGTGTGAAGGTTAGTTTAAGGCAAATATTTGTTTACCTTTATTGTGCTAAAATTGTGGCTGAATATGGATGTGCAAGAAGTTTATCAATGGCTGGAAGAGGTTAAAGACCCGGAAATCCCTACGGTTTCTTTGCTCGACCTGGGCGTAATTACCGGCATTGAGGTAAACGAAGACGGCCATATAACGGTGAACATGACACCAACTTTTGCCGGTTGCCCGGCCATGGACTACATGAAAGAAAATGTGGAACAGGTTTTACAGGAAAAAGGCGTAGCCTCGTTTACCGTAGAAATGAATTTCGACCGCCAATGGAGCAGCAATAACATCACCGAAAAAGGGCGGCAGGCAATCAAAGCCTTCGGCCTGGCGCCCCCACCCCGGCACCAACTCATCGTGGATATTGATATGCTGAAAAAAGTTGCCTGCCCGTTCTGCGAAAGCACCAATACAGCACTTAAATCGCCCTTTGGCCCTACACTTTGCCGCTCATTACACTATTGCCACAATTGCCGCCAGGCCTTTGAGCAATTTAAGCCCGTGTGAGAAAAGGTAGCGGGCATACATTAACTCCATAAGAATCCGTCAGGCATTTCCTGCTACGAGGTGCTTAAAATAAGGTGACATCTTATGCTCCAGGCCAGCTTTATACCAGGCAACATTTATAGCCAGTTCCCATTTTACCCCGGGCTCACGGGCCGCTATGCTGGTTAAGCGGTAGGCCTTGTGGCGGTAAAAAAATTCTATCCGCTCCATATATTGTGGCCCCAGCGAGTCAATATCGGCCAGCAACAAACCCTCACCTTCGTCATAGTTGATTTGCAGCCGGTTGTGGTAAAAATCAACGGTGCCCTTGCCTGCCGGTTGCATTTTTGCTGTTCCGGTGGCCACTGCAATGTTCAGCTTTGCCGAGGTAAACAAAGGTTGGGCAGCTTTCGTGGCCAGTTGACCGCTAACCCACCGGATAAACGTTTCGGCCTGCCAGGCAAACCAATCTTTCACATTGTCAAACGGTAAGTTTTTACCGGTTGCTGCCCGCAAAAAACCATGATCATCAACATGCACGGCAAGGTCACAGGTTTTGCAGAAAAAACTGTTTTTCCGGGACACAAAACCGGCAAACCCGTGGCAACGGGGGCAAGCAAATAAAACCAGATCGAGGTGCTCAGCCCTCTTTGATGAGCGGATTTTTATTTTATGCTGCCGCTGCCAGGCGATGTCATCATGATAAAGGTTAGTGCGGACCCGGCTTAAAAGCTCTTCCCCGGACAAATGTTTTACTTCCTCTTTAGTGAGGATCATCTTATATTCAATAACCATCTTAGCCCTGCGCAAGGGCCTCGCCCAGCGCGGATCGAAGGCATAGGCCCCCTGCATCTTAGCCGTGATTACCGGTACTTGCAGCAATTTGACGAGCTTAGCTATGGAGGGGTCTATATACAAGGTTTCGCCTGTCCAGGAACGGGTGCCCTCAGGAAACAGCGCCAGGGCCCCGCCACTGCGGATAACCTTGACCATCTCCCGGATGATGTGGCTGTCGCGCATACCTTTCTTCTTGGGCATCGCCCCCAGGCCTTTAAAGAAGGTACCGATAGGCCAGTCGCGCAAAATAGCATCGGAGGAGATAAAATTTGGCGGCTTGATGATAAAGTGGCTGATGACAAACGGGTCGTAGCGGCCATAATGGTTGGCCAGCAGCAAGTAGGGCTCATCGATATGCGCTAATTCCCGCGGGATATTGGCTGAAATACGAAAATAACGCGTAAACACCGCCATTACAGCCCGCACGAGGAAGCGCAAAAAAGGGTTTATCTTGTATGGGTTTGGCGTTGGCAAGCAGTTGTTAAATTACCTCACACCCGGGCGAACTCCCCTTTCGATTTCCTTATTTTCACGGCCACCACCTTATACTCCGGGCACTTGGCTTCCGAATCGTGCACATCGCTGGTAATCATATTCACCATAATCTCCGGAAAATGGAAGGTGGTACTCATCACCCCGGGGTTCACCTGGTCGGTAATTTTGGCCTTAATATCTACCTTGCCACGGGCTGAAGTTACGCAAACCATATCGCCATCTTCAATGCCGTTATCACGGGCATCCCGGGGGTTGATTAACAATACATCCTCCCGGTTGAGTTCAACATTACCGGTACGCCTGGTCATCGCCCCGCAATTATAATGTTCCAGGTCGCGGTTGGTGGTGATAATATACGGGAACTCATTGGCGTGCCGGGTAATTTCTTCCGTTTCGCGCCAGTCGAAAAACTGAATATTGCCCTTGCCCCGCTTAAACGCCTGCACATGGATCATATCGGTACTTTTGCCGTCTTCGGCCACCGGCCACTGCTTACCGTTTTCGCCCAGTTCTTCCCATTTTATGCCTTTAAAAAAGGGCACGATTCGGGAAACCTCCTGCAATACACCCGCGGCCGTATAGTCCGGCTGGTCATAGCCCATACGCTTCATCACGTCAACAATAATCTGGCCATCAACCCTGGCATTGCCCACAGGCTCAATCACCTTGTTTACCCGTTGCACCCTGCGTTCGCCATTGGTAAAGGTGCCTGATTTCTCCAGGAACGATGCCCCCGGCAACACCACATCGGCCATCAGGGCGGTTTCGGTCATAAACAGTTCCTGCACCACCACCAGGTCCATCATCTCCAGGGCCTTTTTTACTTTGGCGGTATTGGGGTCAGTCTGCACCACATCCTCACCAATTATCCAGATGGCCTTCATTTTGCCGGCAATGGCGGCATCAAACATTTCCGGTATTTTATAACCAATTTGTTTGGGCAGCGGCACACCATAATGCTTTTCATACAATGCCTGGGCATTGGGGTCGGTGATATCGAGATAACCGGCACCCTGGTGGGGTTGCACGCCCATATCGGCAGAGCCCTGCACATTGTTCTGGCCCCGCAACGGGTTTACCCCCACGCCCCTGCGGCCAATATTACCGGTAATCATTGCCAGGTCGGCAATCTGCATTACCGTAAATGTTCCCTGCGAGTGCTCGGTTACCCCCAGCCCGTGAAACGACATGGCATTGGGAGCCGAGGCGTAGGCAATAGCTGCCTGGCGGGCCAGTTCCTTGCTTACCCCGGTAACTTCGGCCATCTGGTCAATGTCGAGGGATTTAATCTGCTGTGCAAAATCATCATAGCCTTCGGTACGCTGGGCAATAAATTCTTTGTCTTCCAGCCCTGCGGTAATAATGTAGTACAGCAGCATATTCAGCATGGCCACATTGGTGCCCGGCCGTAACTGCAAGTGGTAGTCGGCCAGTTTGGCCAGCGGTGTCCTGCGCGGGTCAATCACAATTAAAGGGGTGCCTTTCATGGCCGCCTGCTTAATCTTGGCTCCGGTTACCGGATGCGCTGCCGTTGGGTTGGCCCCGATCACCATAATACAGTTGGTGTACTTCAGGTCGATGATGGAGTTGGTGGCCGCCCCGGTGCCGAAAGCCCGTTGCATACCGAGGGCGGTAGGGGAATGGCATACGCGGGCACAGCCATCGATATTGTTGGTGCCTACCACCGCCCTGATAAATTTTTGCATCAGGTAGTTTTCCTCGTTGGTACAACGCGATGATGAGATACCGCCAATGGCATCGGGGCCGTGTTCAGCCCGGATCGATTGAAACTTATCGACAATAAAGTCGTAGGCTTCATCCCAGCTAACCTTCTCAAACTTACCGTTCTTCTTTAGTAAAGGGTTGCGCAAACGTTCGGGATGGTTGTAGAATTGAAATGCATACCGCCCTTTCAAACAGGTATGGCCCTGGTTTACTTCGGCATCGTAGGGGGCGTTTATGCCCACTACCTCACCCTTGCTGGTCGCTACATTTAAATTACAGCCCACCCCGCAATAGGTGCAAACCGTGCGGGTAACCTGGTCGGCATTAGCAAATTCAGCTGCAAATATATCGGTAATGGCCCCGGTGGGGCAGGCCTGGCTACAGGCGCCACAGGAAACACAGTCCGATTCCTTAAACCCTTCGTTCATGCCCATGGTTACCGTATTTTCAAAGCCCCGGCCCACCATGGTCAGCACCATTTCGCCCTGCACCTCATCACAGGCCCTGATACAGCGGTAGCAGTTGATACAGGCTGCCAAATTGGCCCGCATATAGGGGTGGGCCTCATCTTTGGGGCGATCCAGGTGATTGGCCCCCGGCAGGTAGCGGACATCGCTGATATCAATACCTGTTTGCAGGGCTACTTTTTTAAGTTCGTTTTGTTGCGGGTTATCGTGGGTGAATTTTTCCCGGGGATAATCCGTCAGGACCAGTTCAACAATATTTTTACGCAACCTGTTTATCCTGTCGGTATGGGTATAGATATACGACCCGGGCGTGACCGGGGTATGGCAGGAAGCCTGTACTTTCATCGGCCCGTCTGCGGCAAGGGCCACATCAACGCTGCATACACGGCAAGAGCCAAACGGTTTCAGGTTAGGTGCATCGCACAAGGTAGGGATGGCCTCTTCGCCCAATTCTTTTCTAAGTAAGTTCAGGATAGTTTGCCCCGGTTCAAATTGAACTTCCTCGCCATTCACAAATACACTATTCACCGACTTATCCATAGTATTATTACTTAAAATACTGTTTTAATTCATCCTCAAAATACTGCAGGGCATTATTCACCCCTAAGGGCAGCCCTCCTCCGAGGGCGCACAATGAGCCCACTTCCATGGTTTCCAGCAGGTCATCCAGCAATTGCCGGTCTATTTTTACCGCATCCTCTGCGGCTGCCGCCATCATCTCCCGGCCACGGACGGAACCGATACTGCAGGGGAAACACTTACCACACGACTCTACCGCAGTAAAATCAAATAAGTGCTCCAGGTAGTTTATCATCGGGTAATCTTCGGGTACGGAAACGATACCGGCATGGCCCAGGAGGAAGCCCTGCTGCTGAAAGCTCTCGAAATCCAGGGTAAGGTCAGCTATTTTATGCACTGGCACAATACCGCCCAAAGGGCCACCTACATGCAACGCCTTTACCGGGGATTTAAAACCACCGCCTATACCGTAAATGAGTTCTTTAAAGGGGATGCCCATTTCTACTTCCACCATGCCGGGGTGGTTAAAAAACGAGTCGAGCGACACCAGCTTGGTACCGGTTGACTTGCCGGTACCATAGGCAGCATAGGCCTTGCCCCCGGCACGGATGATAAAGGGGATTGCCGCCAGGGTTTCTACATTATTAACAATGGTGGGTTTATTAAACAGGCCTTCCTGCGTTGGATAAGGCGGACGGATGCGTACCTCCGGCCGTTGCCCTTCAATGGAAGAGAGTAAGGCGGTTTCTTCGCCACATACGTAGGCCCCGGCCCCCTCGATTATTTTAAAGCGGAAATCAAATCCTGAGCCGAGGATATCTTCTCCCTGTAAGCCTGCGGCTGCCAGGGCCTCGATAGCCTTTTTTACTACCCGTACCGACTCGGGGTATTCGCCCCGGATATAGAGTACCCCCCGGCTGGCCCCGGCAATATAGCCGGCCGTAAGCATGCCAAACAATACCGAAAGGGGCTGTTCTTCCAGCAAATACCGGTCGGAAAAAGCGCCAGGATCACCTTCATCGGCATTGCACACAATATACTTTTGCCCGGCCGGGGTGTTCTTGCAAGATTCAATCTTAACGCCCATGGGAAAGCCGGCCCCGCCACGGCCCCGGATGTTGGAGGCTTTAATCTCTGCCAAGGCCCCATCCGCACCGGCCGTTATTACCTTACGGAATAAACTGGCGTACGCTTCTATGGTAAGCGCTTCACCTGTAAGTACCGGGGTTGATAATTTACTCTTGATTACATAGCTACTATCATTTTCCCCTCTGTCAGAAATATATTCAGCAACCTTTTCAATATCATCACCGGAATAATTTTGGCCGTTTAGTTGAAAGGCCCCGTTTTCGTAACACCGGCCCAGGCAGCACATATGGCCAATTTCTTCTTCCTTAAAATGTGTGCCGAGTTTTTCATGGATCGAATCCTGCGTGCCGGCCAGCATACAGGCACTGCCATTGCACACATGCACCTTCTTCCCCTGGTGGTCCGGCTTCAGGAAATCATAAAAAGAGGCAGCCCCATAGGTAATGGCCTTGCCCATCAGAAACTCTTCAGCCAAATCACGGAGCAATTGGTTATCCGGGCTGCCGTTTTCCCTGGCCCCCGCCACCATCTTTTCAAACAGGTTGTTATCCAGCCCCTGCCTGCCTGATAATGCACTTAAATTTTCCGCCATGGCTATCTTTTAACAGTGATGTTTATTAGGATTTGGGAATAAATCCGCTTCCTCTTCCGGCCTTCTGGTCAGGCATTTAAAATCCTTTTCAACTAAAATACTCAATTTATTGGCATTTTGTAAAGCAATTTCCTGTGAAATACTTACCTGGTCGGTGTTGGCCCATTGATCTACTTCCTCTTTGGCAAGTTGCACAGTTATGGCCCCGTCAACAAAATCGGCCCTCATTGAACCGGCTACGTGTACCTTATAGAGCAGTGTTGCCCCAGGAAACTGCGTTTGTTCCACCACCTGTTCACCCGTGGCAAGGCGGCTCACCTCAGGCTCGCTCAGCCTGATACGAATGGTATTCCCTTTGATTCTTAGTTTCATATCCTTAATCAATTATTCGCTCAAATCCTGTGTAAACATTAAAACTCTGGTCTTTTAAAAAACCTACCAGCGTAACCCCATATTCTTTCGCCAGGGTTACCGACAGGCTGGAAGGTGCCCCAACAGCAGCAATCACCGGCACCCCGGCTTTAATGGCTTTTTGCACCAGCTCAAAACTTATGCGGCCGCTCAGCATGAGTATTTTGTCGCTTGCCGGCAAGGCACCGGTAACCAACAGGTTGCCAATAAGCTTGTCGAGCGCATTATGCCGGCCAACATCCTCCTTGTGCAAGAGCATGGTGCCCTGGCTATCAAACAAGCCACAGGCATGCAGGCCCCCGGTATGTTTAAACACATCCTGGGTAGCAGCAAGTGCTGCCGGAAAACCGGTGATAATCTGGCGGGGTACTTCTACGGGGAGCATGGCTATGGGTGCACATAGTTGTTTTACATGCTCAATAGAGGCCTTTCCACACACCCCACAACTGGAATTGGTATAGAAGTTACGTTGAAAATTGCGAGGGGTAAACGGCATATCAGGCGAAAGCTCAATGCGCATTACATTGTTGCCCCCATCTTCCACGGTAACATTACGGCAATATTTGGCGCTCACCACTTGTTCCGCGGTATTGATTGCCCCTTCACTATAAAGAAAACCGAGGCAAAGGTGTTCATCGTCACCCGGTGTACGCATGGTTACGGTTATCGTTTCCTGTTGCCGCTGACCTTCAAGCCCATAGCCAACCCGGATTTCCAACGGCTCTTCCACCACCACCAAATCGGGCGCATTGGCCTGGCGGGTATTAGTGTACCGTTTGATGTTAACCGGATTAACCCGATCCATAGCCGTAAAATTAAGACAACCCGGTTATGTTTCCTTCAGCATCAATATCTATACCTTCAGCAGCCGGTATCATAGGCAGGCCAGGCATGCGCAGCATATTGCCGGTAATCGGAATAACAAAGCCGGCTCCAGCGGCAATTTCAATCTCGCGTACTGTCAGTTTAAAGCCTTCGGGCCGCCCCAGAAGTTTGGTGTTATCCGATAAAGAGTTCTGCGTTTTGGCAATGCAAACCGGTAATTCAGACAGTCCGAGTTTTTCGATAGTCTTCAGGTCATTCTTAGCCTTGGGTTGAAAAACAACCGAGCCAGCGCCATAAATGGTTTTGGCCACCTTGGTGATCTTTTCTTCGATACTGGCTTGCCAGTCATACATCGGTTTGAAAGTGCCTTCACAGGTATCCACGGCTGCAACCACCTCCCGGGCCAGGTCGGTACAACCGGCACCACCATGCTCCCAGCCTTCGCAAAGGGCAACTTTTACGCCTTTGATACGCTGGCAGTGCTTCCTGAGGGTATCCAGTTCGGCATCGGTATCGGAGATAAACCGGTTGATGGCCACCACCACCGGCAAGCCAAAGGTTTTAATGTTCTCGATATGTTTATTAAGATTGCCCATACCGGCCTCAAGGGCTGTCACACTTTCATTTTTCAGCTCAGCCAAGGCTTGCCCGCCATGGTATTTTAACGCCCTTACCGTAGCCACCAGCACTACCACCTTAGGCGACAGCCCCGAGTAGGCGCATTTGATATCAAGGAATTTTTCAGCGCCCAGATCAGCGCCAAACCCAGCCTCGGTAACCACGTAATCGCTTAACGACAAGCCCATTTTAGTAGCAATAACCGAATTGGTACCCTGGGCGATATTGGCAAAAGGCCCGCCATGAATAATAGCCGGGTTGCCTTCCAGCGTTTGCACCAGGTTAGGCTTGATGGCATCCTTCATCAGGGCTGCCATGGCACCATTGGCTTTAATATCGCGGGCATATACCGGTTTTTTATCAAAAGTTTCACCTACATAAATATTGCCCATCTTTTCCTTCAGGTCAGCCAGATCGTTGGCCAGGCAAAGAATGGCCATTATTTCCGAGGCGGCCGTAATGTTAAAACCGGCCTCACGCAAAAAGCCTCCTGTTTTACCTCCCAGGCCGGAGACAATTTGTCGTAGGGCGCGGTCATTCATGTCCATTACCCTTTTCCAGGATACCGTACGGGGGTCAATACCAAGGCTGTATTTGGGGTTTTGAATATTATTATCGATTAAAGCGGCCAATAGGTTGTTAGCCTTTTCTACCGCCGCAAAATCACCGGTAAAATGCAAGTTTATGTCCTCCATGGGTACCACCTGGGCATAGCCACCCCCAGCAGCTCCCCCTTTCATCCCAAATACCGGACCCAAGGATGGCTCCCGCAGTACCACCGTAGTCTTTTGGCCAATTTTATTCAGGCCTTCTGTCAACCCAATAGAGGTAGTGGTTTTCCCTTCACCGGGAGGGGTTGGCGTAACAGCGGTTACCAGGATCAGGTTACTGGCTTTAATCTTATTTTCATCAATTAGATTAAGGGGTAGTTTGGCTTTATACTTACCATATAGTTCAAGTTTTTCCCGGTCAATATTAAGCTTGGCAGCTATTTCCTCAATGTGCAATAAGTTGGCCTCCTGGGCTATCTGCAAATCTGTTTTCGGACGCATTGTATCATAAATTTTGAAGGTGCAAATTACACTATTTACTTCATTCGGTAAAGTAATCTGGTATTTTGGGCCGGGGAATTATATGGCCGGGTATGCCACAAACCCTGACCTCTCTTAAAGCAAAAGAGCCCTGCTCCGGGGTGGAGCAGGGCTCTAATAAAAAACCTCCTTCGCCCACTGGGCTATGGAAGGTACAATAAAAACTGGCAACGACTTACTCTCCCACCTTTTACGGCAGTACCATCAGCGCTGAGGGGCTTAACTTCTCTGTTCGGTATGGGAAGAGGTGGACACCCTCGCTATAATCACCATAAACTCTTCAATGGTGGCACCTTCCCGACTTTTCGGGAACCACCTTAAATTCTTTTTGTTCTGCACTATCAGAATAACACAGAAGCGTTGCAGCTTGGCCACAACACGACATAACCCGTGAGAGTATAACTTGACAATTACAGCAGGAAAGCTTACGGGTAATTAGTACTGCTCGGCTTTGACATTACTGCCTTTACACCTGCAGCCTATCTACGTTGTCGTCTTCAACGACCCTTATAAAGAAATCTCATCTTAGGGTGGGTTTCGCACTTAGATGCTTTCAGCGCTTATCCCTGCCCAACATAGCTACCCGGCAGTGCAGCTGGCGCCACAACCGGTACACCAGAGGTTGGTCCAACCCGGTCCTCTCGTACTAAGGTCAGATCCCTTCAAATTTCTTACGCCCACAACAGATAGGGACCGAACTGTCTCACGACGTTCTGAACCCAGCTCGCGTGCCACTTTAATGGGCGAACAGCCCAACCCTTGGGACCTTCTCCAGCCCCAGGATGTGACGAGCCG
>JALSJF010000151.1 GCA_026989505.1 Cyclobacteriaceae bacterium | reverse complement strand
TAACAGCCCCCCCGATATCTGCAGCCAACTTACCAGCAACCGGCCAAAACCCATACCCCCTGGGTTAATGGCCATTACTGTTAATGTGCCCGGGAACAGGTACAGCACCGCCATAATTACAAAGCCCAGGACAAGGCTGACGAAGGCCAGAAAGAAAATATTGGGGAAGCCCAGGAAGGAGATTTTGTAAATTAACTCGTCCAGGGTTTTTATGCGCAGCCCCCGTTGAAAAAGCAGGTATTGGTGCATAAGGTCGGGGTAAATTATTTTTAAGACAACAAACATCAGGGCCAGCACTACCCCGCCCAGGTAAAAGAAATTGCTGAAATGATTGGCAAAACGCACCGGCTCATACGGTGGTAGTTTGCTCTTGAACACCGCTGCGGTCCTTACCTCGGTGATCAGGCCGGGCAATAACCTTTGGCCATAAATAGTAAGAAACAAGCCGGGGTCGGCCAATACCTGGCGCAGGCTGTCAACCTTAAAGCTGGTTATCCCGGGCGGCAGGGTGGCAATCAGCCGGCTGCGGTGAAACAAATAAGCCTTGTGGCTTACGCCAATGGCAAGATAAAAAGGGGCAAACTCAGGGTCAGCCACAGCAAAGCTGATGGCATGGTGGGCCAGGTTGTTTTCGTCTATCGGCAAAAAGCCCTGATGCCGGTTATTATAATACACCCAGTCCTGATGCAAATCATAAACCAGTTGCTGCGCCCGCACAGGCGCCCCCCACAGCACCAGGGCCACCAAGGCCAAAAGTGCTTTCTGCCTGCCAAAAGATTTAAAACCTGGCCACATACCCTATATGGATTTTAGACTGGCTCAATGATAGTGATTGTTGGGCGGAAACACCAAGGGCATAAACAAGCTGCAGTTCCCCGGCACCGGTGTCGAGTACCATGCCGGCACCAAAGCCAAAGGGTGTATCGCGGCTGTTGCCAACATTATTCCAGGTGAATGCCTGATCGTAAAATACAAATACCCGTGAGTTCATATTCATAATTATGCGGGCCTCCAGCCGCGCCAGCAGATACGTTGACACAAAGATATCAAGTTCGTTGAACCCGCGTAAAGAATTGACCCCGCCCAGGCGCAGTAAATCGTTGGTAAATAGCTGGTCGTTGTTAAGCACCTGGCCGTAGCTGGCATCAATATGGGCTACCAGCGGGCCGGTCAGCCGTTGGTTTACTTCGCCCCCTACGGTAACCTCCATCTGGGCCGGGGCCAGGTTTATGCTGTCGTACACAGCTTCCGCCACCCGGGGGTCTGGTTTGATTTTCTTGCCCCCCACCTTAACCTCAACATAGCCTTTGGCCCCTTGCCGCGGGTTTATTGTATTGCCCAGGCCACTATAGGTTACGCGCGCCCCCAACTGCCGCAGGGTAAAATCGGCAAACTCCGGCACGGCCAGGGAGTCCCGGGTAATGGCAAGCGCCCTTGATGATTTGAACACAGCCGTAAAGGCCACTTCTGTTTTTTTCTGCTGATAAAAACCAGCAAGGGTAAAATCGGTGTTTAAGAAGGAAGAATCCTGCTTCAGCAGGTTGAAGTTAACCTGCAGCCCCACGGGTGAGCGCAACAGGTTAGGGTGGCGGTAAAGGAAATACAACTTTTGCGACTCCTGTTTAAACTGCCGCCAGACAAACGACAGCTCTTTACCCGAACGAAACAGATTCTGCAGGTGCAGGTTTACATAGCCGGTCAGCAGCAGGCCGTTATCATTGGTTTGGTTGGGCAGGAAGCCCAGCAGGGCATCTATTTTGTTGGCTTTCACCGGTGCTACCTGCAGGCTGATAGCACAAAGGTTGTTGGCAAACTTCAACCGGGTAGAATCCACCAGCCGGCAATAGGGCAAGCGGTTGATGGCATTGGCAATGTTTTCTACCTGCGGCAACTGAAAAGGCGTACCGGGCCGGAGGTGCAGGTAGTTTTCCAGGAACTCCCGTTTGATAAGCCCGGCCGGGGCTATGGCCAGGGTATCGTAATTGATCACCGGCCCCGGTTCATACCTGAGGATGGCTTTAAGGTGGGTGCCCCGGATGCTCACGTGTTGCAGTTGCAGGTTGGCAAACGGGTAGCCGTTGTTGGCCGCCAGGCCCAGCAGTTTGCTTACCAGCCGGTTAAATGCGCGGCCGGAAAACGTTACCCCGTCAAAGTCGCGCTGACGATAGCCGGCCTTGCTCAGCATCTCCTCAGGAATATTGCTCACCCCCAGGGCAGCCCAGCGATAACGTTCCCCCACGTATATTTGTGCCCGCAAGGTGTCGGCCGCAAAGTCCAGTTGATCAATATTAGCCAGCAGGTACCCTTCGGCAAGCAGTTGGTTTTTGATTTTTCGGGCCGCCAGCACCAACCCGGCACTATCGGCCCGGCCGGTTTCCGCGGCAAGGTGGCTACTGAACGAAATTTGATAAACTTTCTCCTGGGCAAATGTAAAATTTACCGACAGCAGCAGAAGCAGAATTACCAGCGAAGTTTTCAAACACTATTACCTTTACGTCAAAAGTAGAGCATTGGCCGGAATATACATCCATATACCCTATTGCCGTAAGGCCTGTTATTACTGTAATTTTCATTTCAGCACTACGCTGGCAAGCATGGAGGAGATGCTAACGGCCATTGGCCGGGAGCTTGTTCAGCGCCAGGATTATATACCGCCAACCGTGGAAACCATTTATTTTGGTGGCGGCACCCCGTCCCTGCTGAGCAGCCAACAAACCGGCCGGCTATTGAACCAGATCCGGAAGCAGTTTAACGTTGCTGCCGGAGCCGAAATAACCCTGGAAGCCAACCCAGAAGATATTAACGAACGCAAAGCCCGGGCGTTGGCAGACCTGGGCATCAACCGGGTAAGCCTGGGGGTGCAGTCGTTTCATGACCCCATACTGCAAAAGCTCAACCGCCAGCACTCGGGGCGGCAGGCAGGCAAGGCCATAGCGGTTTTACAAAACCAGGGTATTGCTAACCTAACCATCGACCTTATCTACGGCATCCCCGGACAAGACACCTCTGCCTGGGAAGATAACCTGCAGCAAGCGCTGGCCCTGAATGTGCCGCACCTGTCGTGCTACGCCCTGACAATTGAAGAGAAAACCGCCCTCGGCAACTGGCAGCGAAAAGGCAAGTTTAAAGCCGCTGACGAAGCGGCCTACGAGGAGCAATACCGGCTTATGTGCCAGATTTTGGCGGCCCGGGGTTATGCCCACTACGAAGTTTCTAATTTTGCCCGCCCCGGGTTTACCAGCCGTCATAACATGGCCTACTGGCAGCAAAAACCCTACCTGGGGGTGGGGCCCGGGGCCCATTCTTATCAAGGTAAAAGCCGGCAGTTCAACATCAGCCATAATGCCCGGTATATCAAGGCGCTTAAGCAGGGTACGCCCTGGTACCAACAGGAAACACTTAACAAAACCCAGGTATTTAACGAGTACCTGCTTACCGGGCTAAGAACCAGCCAGGGCATTGATTTTAATTATATCAGGCAGGCTTTCAACCGGGATATCTATAGTATCCACCGCCCGTTTATTGAACGCTGCTTGTCAGAAGGTAAAGCTACCCTGGCAGACGGTAAGTTTGTTCTTAAGGATAATGCCCTTATTTTAGCCGATTCGGTAATTGTAGAATTGATGATGGACGACCAATGAAGATACAACTTTCCTGGCAGGGCAAAAAATATGCGGCCAACTTGGGGGAGCCTTTGGCCATTGGTATCCCCTTACGGGACGGAGGGCAAAACCCTAACTGCTACTTTACCGGGCCGGTAAGGTTCAGCCCGGTACAGGCGCCAGGGTTTACCGGCAGCATAGCCCAGGGCGGCACGGTGAACCACTTCCGCCTGTCCCTGGCCCCGCATGGTAACGGTACCCATACCGAATGCTACGGGCACATTACAAATAGTGGCGCTGTTATCGCCAATCAGGTAAAAAAATATTTTAGTGTAGCCCGGTTAATCACCCTTACCCCTTCGGCCGTAGGCAAAGACAAGGTTATTGATGCCCGGGCCATGCAAAAGGTGGTGTTACCCCCCGGCATAAAGGCTCTGGTAGTACGCACCCTGCCCAACGAACCGGCCAAACAGCAATATAATTATTCGGGGAATAACCCGCCTTATTTCAGCGACCAGATAATCGAACAATGGGTGGCCCACGGCATTGAGCACCTGGTTACCGATCTGCCTTCGGTGGACAAAGAAAATGATGAGGGCAAGCTGCTGGCCCATAAGGCCTTCTGGCAAACCAACGGTAACCTCAGGGCCGAAGCCACCATTACCGAGCTGGCCTATATTGACAACCAAATAGCCGATGGCCTATACCTGCTTGAGCTACAGGTGCTGCCGGTTTATTTGGATGCTTCGCCAAGTAATCCAATTTTGTATTCCTTAAAGCCAACCTGAATAACAAAATGTTGATAAACAGCGTTATAAACTGTTGATTTGGCCTATATTTACTTTTTAATATGACGCCTGCGCAATTAAACGAAGAAAAGAAGCTGCTAATGCTATTAAAGGCCATCATCTTCCACTACCACGGGTTGGATGAGGAGGAAGAAAAAATCCTTTACCGGGCAGCCGGTGACCTGGATGCGCATGCCGAGTTAAAATGGGCCTTCGATTTTATTGCCCGGGACTATATTTCGGCTTTCGACAGGGCCAGAAATTACCTCGTGGAAGTACGCGACAGGCTGGACAGGTCAAAAAGATTGCAGTTTATCAACCTCACCTGGAAAGCCAATAGCGAGAAAGGCTACATTACCGAAATGGAGGCTACGGCCATGCTGAAAATTGCCAAAGACTGGGAGGTTGACCAGGAGCTGATCAACCTTGTGCAGCCTTCTTAGCCAGCCCCTTTAAAGGCTCATTTTTTCTTTAAACTTAGCCGCCTGTCTGCGTGAAACCTCTACCTTGTCGCCCCCTTTGAGCTTTACCATTAAGCCCCCGTTAAACCAGGGTTCGATGCTCTCCACCCAGCTCAGGTTAATGATATGCTTACGGCTGGCCCGAAAAAAATCGCGGTCATTCAGTTTTTCGTCCAGGGCATTCAGCGACTTATGGATCATGGGTTTAACGTTATCGAAAAACACCTTGATATAATTGCCGTCAGACTCAAAGTAGCGGATGTCTTTTAGGGTAACAAACCAGCATTTATCACCATCTTTTACAAACACCTGATCGCTAAGGCCGAGCCTGGGCTCTTTTTCTTTCTCCTCTGCCGGTTTGGGCGGCTCCAGCTTGGTAATGGTTTCGTTGAGCCGGTCGAGTTGAATAGGTTTCAGCAGGTAATCCAGGGCATTCACTTCAAATGCTTTCAGGGCATATTCATCGTAAGCGGTAGTAAAAATTACCGTGGGTACCGAATCAAGCATCTCCAGCAACTCAAAACCTGTTTTGCCGGGCATTTGAATATCCAGGAACAGCAAATCGGGGTTGAGGGAATTGATCAGTTCATAGGCTTCATCGGCATTGGCCGCTTCGCCCAAAATTTCAACTTCCGGAAAATCTTCCAGCAACTTTATCAGCTCCTTACGGGCCAATCGTTCGTCATCTATTATTAAAGCTCTCATAACTAATTTATATTCGTTAAAGGTATTTTTACAATCGTTAAAACCGTATTGTTGTTTTCATTGCCAATCTGCAGTTTGGCAGCTTCACCATAAATAAGCTCCAGCCTTTGCCGGGTGTTGCGCAGGCCCTGGCCGGTGCCGTTAATACGGTTTTCCTGGTAGTAGCCGGTATTCCTGATTTCCAGGATCATCCGGCCCTGGTCAATTCTGGCCGTAACCGACACCTTGCCGCCATCTTTAAGTTTGGAGATACCATGTTTGATACCGTTTTCAACCAGGGTTTGCAACATCATGGGTGGCACCTGCACATTCTCGGTGCGCGGCTCTATGGCAAATTCGGTCTGCAACCGCTCTTCAAACCGGATGGATTCCAGGGCCAGGTAGTCCCTGGTGGTGGCCAGTTCTTCTTTTAATGAAGTAAGTTTTTTCTTGTCCATTACCAGCGATGAGCGCAGGATATTCGACAAATGATTAATGGCCCGTTTGGATTTTGACGGCTCCTCATCTACCAGGGCGCGGATGCTGTTGAGGGCATTAAAAATAAAATGCGGGTTTACCTGCGACTTCAGTTGGTTCAGCTTCATCTCATTCATAGCCACCTCATATTTCAGGGATTGGGTGTTTTTCTCTAAGTAATGGAAGGCAAAGTAAATTGATGACCAGATAATCAAAACAATAAAGTTGGCAATAACATTGCCCATAAAGTTAATCGGGCTAAGCATCTCGTGGCTATACAGGCCAAAAATAAAAGAAACCCCCACGCGTACCAGGTAAACGGTTACCGACATAGCCATAATACTCAACAGGGCCTTAACAATAAGCTGTGTGGTAGGCAGTTGCAGCCAGGCCCGCCTTTTGCTGAAACTGCGGTAGCCGTGGGTAATCAGAAAGAAATACAACGATTCGGCTATCACCGGGATGGCCATTACCGTAGTAAAATGGGTTGACTGAAAGCTGATGCCGAGAATATTGAGCAAGGCATAGGTTGACCAGCCGGTGATCTGAAATATCCAGTATAGTCGCTGTTTGTTCATCCAATAGAATATACGCAAATTACGCGAGTTCAGCCCAATAAACCAGCCGGTATTACGTAATCGGTTGGTACGTTACTGGTTATAAGCATCCTGGCGCAACAAGGCCATAAACAATACCAGGGCCAGAATGACCAAGGCCCAGGCCACGGCATTCCAAAGCTTGAGGTTAGTCTTTATGTAGCCCTCTTTTATGGCCCACATCAGCGGAAAGGCAATGGCCACGGCTGCATAAAGGCTGCCTTCAAGCCAATGGGCCAGGTATAAATTATAGCCGGCCAGGATAATAAAGGCTACGGGTACTATGTATTTGACAAATCCATTCATTTTAACTCATGTTTAAGGTAATGGCCGGTATAGCTTTTCTTTACCTGGCGCAAGGCTTCGGGTGTGCCGGTAGCTACCACTTTGCCCCCTTCATCGCCCCCCTCAGGGCCCAGGTCAATAATATAGTCCGCCATTTTGATAACATCAAGGTTGTGCTCGATAATCAGCACGGTATTGCCTTTATCCACCAGCTTGTTCAGTACGTCCAGCAAATGCTGGATGTCCTGAAAATGCAGGCCTGTGGTAGGTTCATCGAGGATGTAAAACGTTTTGCCGGTGTCTTTTTTTGCTAGCTCGGCCGCCAGTTTCACCCGCTGGGCTTCCCCTCCGCTAAGGGTGGTGGCATGCTGCCCTAAGGTAATATACCCCAGGCCAACATCGTTGAGGGTTTGTATCCTGCGTAATATCTTCGGGTGGTGGGCAAAAAACGCTACCGCTTCTTCTACGGTCATCTCCAGCACATCGGCAATAGACTTACCTTTATACCGGATTTCCAGGGTCTCGCGGTTATAGCGTTTGCCCTTACAGGTTTCGCAATGCACATGCACATCGGGGAGAAAGTCCATTTCAATTAATTTCATGCCGGCCCCCTGGCAGGTTTCGCAACGGCCGCCCTTCACATTAAACGAAAAACGCCCGGGTTTGTAACCCCGTATTTTAGCTTCCGGCAAGCCCGTGTACAGGGCCCTGATGTCGGCAAATACCCCGGTGTACGTGGCCGGGCTAGAGCGTGGCGTGCGGCCGATAGGGGCCTGGTCTATTTCAATGACTTTATCAAGGTGCTCCAGGCCGGCAATTGACTGGTAAGGCATAGGCTGTTTGCGTGCGCGGTAAAAATGCCCGCTTAAGATAGGGAACAAGGTGTGGTGAATGAGGGTTGACTTACCACTGCCCGAAACCCCGGTTACGCAAATCATGGTACCCAGGGGAAATTCTACATCAACTTTTTGCAGGTTATTGCCGGCAGCCCCGCGCAATACCAGGCTGGTGCCGTTGGGCAGGCGCCTGACTGCGGGTACAGCTATGCTGATTTCTTCTTTGAGGTAAGCGGCCGTTGTGCCCGGCTGCCGCAAAAATGCTGGTGGTGTACCCTGGGCCACCACCTCGCCTCCGTGGCGGCCGGCCCCCGGGCCAATATCAATAATATAATCGGCCTGCAGCATCATTTCCTTATCGTGTTCAACCACCAGCACCGAGTTGCCCAGGTCGCGCAGGTCTTGCAGGGCCTTGATCAACTTCATGTTATCGCGCGGGTGCAGGCCGATGCTCGGCTCATCGAGGATGTACATTACCCCCACCAATTGGGTGCCTATTTGCGTAGCCAGCCTGATGCGCTGCGCTTCCCCGCCCGACAACGAGCGCAGCGGCCGGTTAAGGCTAAGGTAACCGAGGCCAACATTATTCAGGAACATCAACCGCTTACGGATTTCCTTGAGGATTTCACCGGCAATCCGGTTTTGCCTGTCGTTCAGCCGGGTTTCAATACCGGTAAACCAGGCCTGCAACTCTCCGATACTTTTTTGCGCCAACCGGGCAATGTTCTGCCCGGCAATCAAAAAGTGCAACGATTCTTTCTTCAGCCTGGCCCCGGCACACTCCGGGCAAGGCTTGATAATGGTATAATCTTTCAACCACTTCTGAATGCTTTCGGTGCCCGACTCTTTTTGCTTCTGCATAAAGCTGATAATCCCTTCAAACTTTATATGCCAGTTGGTGCCCGGATATTTTTTCGATTTCACCGCCACCGGCTCCGAGTCGCCATGCAGCAAAATATTCAGTACTTTTTCATCAATATCCTTGATGGGCGTAGTAATGTTATAGCCGTTCCGTTTAAGAATGGCGTCAATCTTTTTAAAAATCCAGATATCGCGGTACTCACCCAGCGGGGCAATACCCCCCCGGCTGATGGTTAGCGTTTCATCGGGGATAATGGTTTCGCGGGTAATTTCATCTACCACGCCCAGGCCATTGCAGACCGGGCAGGCGCCATAAGGCGAATTGAAAGAAAAAGTATTGGGTGCCGGCTCATCATACGACAAGCCCGACTCCGGGTCCATGAGGTTCCGGGAAAAGTAATGGGCCCGGTCTGCGGCATCCAGCACCATCAGCAGCCCCTGGCCTTCGCGCAAAGCCGTTTGTACCGATTGCCCAACCCGGAAGCTATCCTGATCATCTACCTGCAGGCGGTCGATTACCAGTTCAATATCGTGGGTTTTGTAGCGATCGAGCTGCATTTTGGGCGCCAGTTCCCGTAGTTCGCCATCTACCCTTACCCGCAGGTAGCCACTTTTACGCAATTGCAGAAACAGCTCCCGGTAATGGCCCTTGCGGCCTTTAACCACGGGGGCCAGCAGGGTGATTTTCTGCCCGGTAAACTGTTTAAGAATATGGTCAAGGATCTGCTCCTCGGTTTGTTTAACCATCGGTTTGCCGGTGATATACGAAACCGCCTCCCCGGCCCGGGCATAAAGCAGGCGTAAAAAGTCATATACTTCGGTAACCGTACCCACGGTAGAGCGGGGGTTGCGTGAGGTGGTTTTTTGCTCGATGGCAATAACCGGGCTGAGGCCAAGGATTTTGTCCACATCGGGACGCTCCATATTGCCGATAAAAGCGCGTGCATAGGCCGAAAAGCTTTCCATATACCTGCGCTGCCCTTCGGCATAGAGGGTATCGAATGCCAAAGACGATTTACCGCTGCCGCTGATACCGGTGATGACCACCAGTTTCCCGCGTGGAAAGCTAAGGTCGATGTTTTTGAGGTTATGCTCGCGCGCCCCGTAAACTTCTACGGCCTCCTGTTCGGAAATTTTTTCGCTGATTGAATTTAATGCCTGTTCCGTTGCCAATTTATCCCCCTGATTTTAACCTGCAAAAGTACAACTTTGCCGGCATTTCAGCGAGGGGCGCAATAAAGAAAGGTAAAGTTACCTTAATTGCGCTTGCAGTAATCCGGCCAGTTCCGGCATATTACCGGCCACGGCCTTCACGCCCAATTCCCGAAGCTGTGTGTCGTGCCCGGGCAGGATATGGCTGGCCCCGGTAAACCCGATAACCTTCAGCCCTGCTGCCAAAGCTGCTTTGGCCCCGCTAAGGCTGTCTTCAACCACCACTATTTCATCGGCCGGCAAAGATAATGTTGCCATGGCATGCCGATAAATATCCGGGGCCGGTTTAGGCTTTGCCACCAACGCAGATGAAAAAATTTGCGGCCGGAAAAAATGGTCGATACCGGTAACCGACAGGGCATGTTTAACCGTGCGGGCCGAAGAATTGGATACGACCGATTTTTCTATCGACAAGCCTGCCAGCATTTCCTCAACTCCATCAATCAGCCGCACCTGGGCACTTACCTGGTCTTCCACTGCAGTGATCAAATCGATCACCTGTTCAGGGGTCATGGCCCCCTCTGCGTAACGCTGCACGATACTGGTAAAAGTTGTGCCCGAGAGGTTTTGCAAATAATAATCTAAGGTTACCCTTACCCCCATTTCCTGCAGGGCAGCCGTCATTTTTACAGCCGCCATGTACTCAGTATCAACCAGTACACCATCGCAATCAAAAAGCAGGTGGTTTATCTTACTCATGAACAACAGGGATGGCCACTTGGTATTTTTTGCCCCGGCTGACGGTCAGGTGGTCGCCCTGAATCCACGGGTTATGCCTTTTTAATAATTTAAAGTTAATCCCCCGGGCTTTGGCCCAGTCCACCCAATTGGGAATATCTCCGGCAACCTCTACATAGTTTACTTCTTCGCGGTTGTATAACTGCTCTTCTGCCACCTGAAAACCGTACCGGTGCGGGTGTTCAATAATTTCCTTGGCTGCCAGGATGCGAAAGACATAGCGTGCGGTTTCGTCATTGAGCATCAGGTCATAATAATTGTCAACTTTCTGCTTATCCATGGCCCGGATAATCCCGGCCCGGCCCCGGTTAAATGAGGCCGCCACCAACGTCCAGTTGCCAAATTTAGCGTAGGCTTTACGAAAATACTTACACGCTGCCCGGGTTGACTTAATGGGGTCATAGCGTTCATCTACCTGGCGGGTAACCTCCAGGCCAAATTCGCGGGCGGCATCTTTTTTAAACTGCCAGAAGCCTACGGCTGCCTTGGGCGAAATGTCATTCAAAAAAGCCCCTTCAATAGCCGGGATATATTTGAAGTCATCGGGGATGCCTTCTGCTGCCAATACCTCAGCAATCTGCGGCAGCCAGCGGTGGGCCCGTTTCAGCAGGAAGATGGTATTGGTATGCCAGTAGGCATTTATATGCATTTCGCGGTCGAGCCGTTCACGCACATCGGCCAGGTGCAGGGGTACCGGCTCCCCGGCAAAGCTCAGCGAATCGGGCAGGTCCAGGGCAATGGCATTCACCGTGGTGCCTTGCGGCAGTTCGGTATAACGGACAAAGCGGGCTGTCTCCTGCCGTAACCCTTGCAACCGGGTATAGCCGTAAAAGGCCAGCCCCAATATAGCCAGCCACGGTAACCAAACCGCCAGCCGTTTCATCCTTAAAAGTTGGGCGACAGGTGGAATTGGGCGTAGAACTCGTCAATGGCGTTCACGGCCTCCTCCGGGGTGTCCACAAGGGTAATCAGGTCGAGGTCTTCCTCGTTGATATTATTGTTTTTCAACAGCACATCCCGGATCCAGTCGAACAGGCCCTGCCAATAATCTTTCCCCACCAAAATAATGGGGAAAGCGCCAATTTTCTTGGTTTGGATAAGGGTGATGGCTTCGAACATCTCATCGAGGGTGCCAAACCCACCCGGCATTACAATAAAGCCCTGGGCGTATTTGACAAACATCACCTTACGCACAAAGAAATAATCGAAATTGAGCAGTTTGTCCGGGTCAATATAGGGGTTATTATGTTGCTCAAAAGGCAGGTCGATATTCAGGCCTACCGATTTGCCGTTCTCGCTATGGGCCCCGCGGTTACCGGCCTCCATGATGCCGGGGCCACCCCCGGTAATTACCCCATAGCCATGCCGTACCAGCTTGGCGGCAATTTCTACCGCCATTTTATAATAGGGTTCGTTTTCTTTGGTTCGGGCCGAGCCGAATATTGACACGCAAGGGCCAATTTTGGCCAGTTTCTCAAAGCCTTCCACAAACTCCGACATCACTTTAAAAACCAACCAGGAATTTTCGGTCTTTATTTCATTCCAGTCTTTATTCTCAAAAGCCTTTCTAATTCTTTTTTCATCTTCTTCGGTTAACCCATTGTGGTTATTGCCGTTCTTTCTTTCTACCATAATCTTCTTCTTGTTTTGTCATACAACGCAAAGCCCCGGGGAAAGTTTTACAGCAGGTTTGCCAGGGCCGGCTCCAGGCCGGCATAGGTAAAGGTAAACCCCTCTTCTATCAGGGCTGCCGGCTGTGCCCGGTTGCCGCCCAGGGCCAAAACCGCCATCTCACCCAGTAACAAACGGAGGGCGAAGGATGGAACGGGGGGCAAAAATAAGGGTCTTTTTACTTGTTTTGCTAATTTTTGGGTAAAATCCTTGTTGGTAACCGGGTTGGGGCCAACGCCATTATACACCCCTTGTAACGGTTGGGTGAGGGCTAACAGGAAAATCCGGCAGAGGTCTTCAACATGTAGCCAGCTCAGCCACTGGCGACCACTGCCAAGGGCAGCCCCCACACCCCACGTAACCGGGGCCAGCATTTTAGGCAAGGCGCCCCCCTCTTTGGCCAGTACTACCCCGATCCTGATTTTAACTACCCGGTCGGCATGGGGTGCCGTCCGGTCAACAGCCGCCTCCCATGCGTACACCACATCGGCCAGAAAGCCTTCACCCCTCGGGCTGGCTTCGGTTAACAGGGTATTACCGGTGTTATCGCCATAAAAGCCCAGGGCCGAAGCACTGATAAATGATTGCAGATGATGCCGGGTGGCCGCTAGTTGGTTGCGTAAAAGTTCTGTTGAAGCTATGCGGCTGTGCAGGATGCGGTTTTTAACCCCCTTGGTCCACCGCTGCCCTACCGATTCCCCGGCCAGGTGGATAATATGTTCGGCCCAGGGAATAGCGGCAGGGTCTATTGCCTGCTGGCCAACATCCCAGCGAAAGCTTTTGATATCCCCGGGCCGGTAGTGTGGATTACGGGTAAGGTGCGCCACCTCATGCCCCTGGCGGAGCAACAGTGGTGTTAAATGCCGGCCTATCAGGCCAGACCCTCCGGTGATTAATACCCTGGCCATCCGCTTACAATTATACGAAAAACCAATAATCTTTAACCGGCTGCTTGCCCCATGCCGCCAGTTGCTGGCGAATGGCCGCTTTGCCCTCGGGCGAGGTAACTACCACCATAACCTGGGGGTTATCCAAAGAGGGAATTTGGGCATAGTGCTGCAGGGTAACCCCGTAAATAGCTTTGCCTATTTTGTTTTTATTGTCGCAGACCCAAAAAAACCGCTCCCCGCGCTGTTGTAATAACCGTGCCATATCCTTACCGTTTTTGCCGGCCCCCCATAACACCAACGGCCGTTGGGGATCACGGTCGAGTTCGTAGAAATAACGTAATTTGAGGGTAAAATAGCGGTTGTCTTTGTATTCATCCCAGGTACGGGAAATACGGTTGGTGCGGTCGCGCCAATAGTGCAGGATTTTATCGATGCCCACCACCCGCAGGCCCAGCCGGTAAAACCGGAAGCAGAGGTCATAATCCTCGGGATAGACCAGGGGATCAAAAGCCCCGGCAGCAGCAAAGTCATCTTTATGGATTATCCAACAATGTGAAGGGATGACACATTCCTGGTAAATTTCCTGGTAGTGGGTATTGGTGCGGGCCACTTCGTTGAGCCATTTTTCATAGCGGATAAAACCATCGCCTACTTTGCCGGTAGCTACAAAATGCCGGGTGCCCCCGGCAATAACCGTGCCCTTACCCTGCTGTAACCACGCAGATACCAACGCCTCCAGTTTATCGGCCGGCATGTAGTCGTCTGAGTCCATGCGGTTGATAAGCTGGCCCCGGGCCTGGGCGTAGCCCGTTTGCAGGGTGGGAATAAGCCGGGGCCTGCTGCTGTTAAACACGCGGATACGCGGGTCTTTGGCCGCATATTCCTGCAAAATCTGTGGGGTGGCATCGGTTGAGTGGTCGTTTACGGCTATCAGTTCCCAGTGGGGGTAGGTCTGCGCCCGAACCGAGTCAAGGCACTGGCGCAAGTAGGGGGCGGTATCTTTGGCCGCCATAATAATGGATACTAAAGGTTGGTTGTTCATGTCGTTATACTTACTGCCAACCACGGGGCAGGTTTTTCCTGATCTCAAGAGAGGCAAACGGTTTGCCGGAGCGGCTGCCATGGGCTTTAACCCAGGCGGCCATGGAGGCCAGGCCCTCATGGAGGCCTACCGGTGGCCCCGGGGTAAATACCTGCTTAAACTTAGTATGGTCGGCATAGGCATGCGCTACCTCTTGCCGGGGCGGCAGGTTTGTCAGGGTAACCTCAACACCCATGGCCCGGCCCACGGCAGCGGCCAGCCCGTTGACAGAACACACTTCATGGCTGCCTATATTAAAGGTTTGGTTGTAGGCCGCCCGGCAGGCAACGGCCCCGGCAATATGAGGGGCCACATCGGCAATATAGGTAAATGCCCGCGTTTGCCGGCCATCGCCAAAAACCGTCAGGGGCTTGCCTTGCAAGGCCAGATTCATAAAAATACCTACTACATTACGGTATTTATCGCCAATGTTTTGCCGCTCACCGTAAACATTATGCGGACGGAACACAATGTAATCCAGGCCAAACAGGTTATGGGCATTGCGCAAATCTAACTCAACAGCGTATTTGGCGATACCATAGGGGTCTTCAGGAGCAGGCGGCATGGCCTCGGTAAACGGCAGGCTATTACTACCATATACAGCCAGCGAGGAGGTATAAACAAAGCATTGTACCCTGTGGTTGACGGCCGCATTAATCAGGTTTACACTGCCCAAAAGGTTGTTTTGGTAATTATACCTGCGGATGAAAGGGCTCAACCCTTCGGCCGCGTAGGCCGCCAGATGGTAAACGTAGGTGAATTTATGCCGGAGGAACAAATCGTTGACCAGCGGGAAATCGGTAATCGACCCCTGATAAAATTTTGCCTGGGGGGCAAGGTTCTCTGTAAACCCTCCGGAAAGATCATCCAGCACAATTACCCGGTGCCCCCGTTGCAACAGGTGGTCAACTACGTGCGAGCCGATAAATCCCGCCCCTCCGGTTACCAAAGAGGTTATTCCCATAAAGCAAACCTACGGAAGATTATCAGCTTTACCCTAACAAACCGGTAATCGGCCAATAAATTGGCATTATTCTGGCTTTACAATATAGTTGTTACCCGAATTGGTTTATTTTGAAGTATCATTCATTAACCCCTGGAAAAATGGTTAAGTATCTTTTGATAATAATGCTGATCATCGTTACGGCCGGCCCTCTGGCGGCACAGTCGTATCGTATTCAGGATGAAACCCAACGCATCAATAATAAAAAGTACCCGGGCGCTTCTTCGCTGGTTAACGGTGAGTTTGACAAGGTGGAAGATTTTTGGCTGGATTATATAAAAGACCATGGCAAAGTGCGCAGAAAACGCAACTACTATCAGATAAATGAATTGGCCGTAAAAGACCTGGCCAGCGATACCCTTACTTACGTTACCCGGGTAGATGCCAAAGACAGCCTGGGGCTGATCTGGCTGGCCCCGCTGGTTACCGGGGTAAACAAAGAAGACCTGCAGGCCCTGAACGATGACCTTAAAAAAATCCTCAAACTTGCCACCCGGGCCTATTATGTGAGTGTGGTACAAAAACGCATCGACCAGTCGGAAGATGCTGCGGTGGTGATGAGCAAAACCCACCAGAAGCTGCTTTACGAAGGTGAAAAGCTTACCCATGACCTGGTGGCGGCCGAAGAGCTAAAAGCCGAACTTGAAGCCAGGCTACAGGAAACTATTTTAAAAATCAAGGTGCTGAACCAGCAAATTGAGGACAATAAAGCTGCCGTAGAGCAAGCCTATGCCGACCTGGAAAAAATTAAAAAGGTAATTAACGGGCACAAAGAAAGCCTGAAGAAAATAAAATAGACCCTCAGATAGAGGCAATATAATCCAGCAGTTTAGTTACCCGGCTATCGGTATAGTATTTTCCGGCTTCTTCTGCCAGGGCCGCGGCCCGCTGGTAATTACCCCCGTTCAACGCCCGGACACTCTGGTTGTAATATAACAGGCCCATAAGTTCCCGGCCGGTAAGCTGGCGCTCAATATTCAGGTGTAAATCAACCTGCCCGGCCTGCAACTCACTATTGGCCTGACGG
>JALSJF010000150.1 GCA_026989505.1 Cyclobacteriaceae bacterium | reverse complement strand
TGCTACCGAAACCACTAATTCCTGCATACCATTAGCTCTTGCCTGCCAAATTACTATTTTTGCCGGCAAACTGCTACTATGCTGTACCTGGTCCTCGCCATAGTTTTAAATGCCCTGATATTTGCCTTGTTTAAAGTCTTTGGGCTCCGCCATGTCAACACTTTTCATGCTATTGTGGCCAATTATTTTGTTTGTGTCATCACCGGTACGCTGTTTACCGGCCTGGATGAGGTATTAAACCAGCCCGTTGATGCCCCCTGGCTCTACATTGCCCTGGGCCTGGGGGCGGTGTTTATCACCATATTTTACCTGATGGCGCTCACGGCCCAGAAATTTAGCATGGCAGCGGCCTCCATTGCCAGTAAAATGGCTTTTGTGGTGCCGGTACTTTTTAGCATTTATATCCTGCAAATAGACAGCCGGTTTGTCTGGTTCAATTACCTTGGCGTAGTGCTGGCCCTGCTGGCTACCTACATGAGTTCAGCCCGCGATCCGGCCCGGCCGGTAGCAGGCGGCAAGTGGCTTTGGCTCCTGCCCTTTTTTGTATTCCTCGGTAACGGCCTGATTGACACCACCATTAATTACACCAACCTGCACTATATTGATGCCGCCTCCGTACGGGCTTTCCCTGTTTATATCTTTCTCTCGGCAGCCGTTATTGGCGGCATTGTGTTGTTGGTAAAAGGGGAGAGAATGGTAGGCAAAAGTATGGTGGCCGGTATTTTTCTGGGGATAGTCAATTATTTTACCGTTTTTGCTTTCCTGAAAGCCCTGGCGGAGCTCGATAATAACGGGGCCTTTGTGTTTCCCATTTTCAATACGGGTATCGTGGTGTTAAGTACCCTGACAGGCCTGGCCGTTTTCCATGAAAAGCTGTCGTTAATGAATAAATTTGGCATCGGGCTGGCCGTAATTGCCATTGCCCTGGTAATGTGGTAACCTATGGTAACCTCCTATAAAACCATTAAATCAACAACTGAGGGATTGTATAAAGAGAAAGGCAGCAAGTTTATCGCCATCGCTTTGCCGGTAAAAAACAAAGAAGCTATTGCCGGCCACCTTACCGCCATCAAAAAACAATACTACGATGCCCGCCACCATTGCTATGCTTACATCCTTGGCCCCGCAGCCCGGGAAATGCGCGCCAACGATGATGGCGAACCCGGCCACTCGGCCGGTGACCCCATCCTGGGGCAGATAAAATCGTTGGGGCTGACCAACACCCTGGTGGTCGTGGTCCGCTATTTCGGTGGCACCAAACTCGGGGTGGGCGGGTTAATTAATGCCTATAAAACAGCCGCCCGGCTGGCCCTCGCCCGGGCCACCGTGGTTACCCGCACGGTCACCCAACCCATTACCCTGGTGTTTCCTTATGCCGCCACCAACGAGGTAATGCAACTGGTTGATAGTTTTACGATCAACATTACCGCACAAAAGTTTGATGCCGGATGCCGGCTCACCGGTGAAATAGCGGTTGATCAGACAGAAGCCCTGCGCCAAAAGGTGGCATTATTGCAAAACCTGGGAACCCAATTGACGTTAATTATATAATTTTTTAAAGTTTTTATATTATAATATCAAGAATATCTATTGCAAGGTACATTTTCTTACTTAGTACTTGGCCATACATAGTACCTTTGCCGTATACCCTTATGGTCAGCAACTAAACCCTAACAACATGAACCTGGAGAATACACAAATTCAGATGCGCAAGGGTATTCTCGAATATTGCATCCTGCAAATCGTCTCGCGGGGCGAAGTGTATGCCTCCGATATGCTTGAAGAATTAACTTCTGCCCGGATCATGGTGGTAGAAGGAACCTTATACCCCCTGCTTACCCGGCTGCGCAAGGCAGGGCTGGTAGAATACAAGTGGGTTGAATCCAGTGCCGGGCCACCGAGAAAATATTATAAACTTACGGCCAAAGGTACCGACTTTCTCAACAGCCTTAATGCCACCTGGAACGACCTGGTAAAATCTACCAACCTCATTGCCGCCAAAAAGCCTGAGAAGCCAACGTCAACCTCAACCAAGCAACACACATGAAAAAGAATATCAGCATCAACATCAGTGGTATTATTTTCCACATTGAAGAAGACGGCTACGAAAAACTTAAAGAATACCTCGATTCCATCAATAAGTATTTTTCCTCCTTTGACGGCAGCAACGAAATCATTGCCGACATCGAGAGCCGTATTGCCGAAATATTCCTGGCCAAACTCAACGAAGGCAAGCAGGTTATCACCCTGGAAGACGTCACCGCCCTGATGGCGACTATGGGCAGTATTCAGGATTTTCAGGCCGTTGAAGAAGACAGCCAGTCCTTCGACCAGCCCGGGCCGGCAGGCGAACCGGAAACAGCAGGCACCGCAGCCCCCCCAAAAAAACTCTACCGCGATAAAAGACGCAGGCTCCTGGGCGGTGTGGCCGCAGGTATTGCCCATTATTTTGCCGTTGACCCGTTGTGGATCAGGCTTATCTTTATTGCCCTGCTCTTTGATTTCTTC
>JALSJF010000149.1 GCA_026989505.1 Cyclobacteriaceae bacterium | reverse complement strand
TTTGCCTAAACCTTGGCGTACTCTGCGGTAAAACTAACCTAACGGTATTTCACCTCCACCCCATGAAGCGCTAATATCGGCTTCATAAACTCTTCAAAATCATAGACACACAGTTGGCTGGCCGCATCGCATAAGGCCTTCTCCGGCTCAGGGTGTGTCTCGATAAAAAAACCATCTACGCCTGCAGCCGCCCCGGCCCTGGCCAGGGTAGGTAAAAACTCACGGTTACCGCCTTTCGGATCAGCACTGGGGATACCATATTTGCGCACCGAATGGGTAACATCAAACACCACAGGGTAACCCAACTGGCGCATCAGGTAAAACGACCGCGGATCCACCACCAAATCATTATACCCAAAAGCATAACCGCGCTCGGTAAGGATGATCTTTTCGTTACCGGCCGCTTCTACCTTGCCCATCGGCAGCTTCATGTTTTCCGGGGCCAGAAACTGGGCATGCTTCAGGTTGATTACTTTGCCGGTCCGGGCCGCAGCCTGCACCAGAGTTGTCTGCATCACCAGGTAGGCCGGTATCTGGATTACATCCAACACCTCGGCCGCAGCCGCCATCTGCTCCGGGTAGTGCACATCCGACAGGATAGCAAAACCAAATTCCTCCTTCACTTTCTGTAATAATTTAAGTCCCTCTTCTAACCCGGGGCCCTGATAATTATCCGCAGTACTGCGGTTATCTTTTTGAAAAGACGATTTATAAATCACCGGGAACTGTAACCGCTCCGATACCTCTTTCAGCATTTCGGCTGTTTTCATCATGATGCGCTCATCTTCAATTACACAGGGGCCGGAGATAACGAATAGCTCGTCTGCCCCACAACTGATGTCGCCTACTTGTATTTTCTTTTTGCTCATACTAATTACTTATTAAAGTACCGTCTTTCAGAGCGAAGTGAAACGAAGCGAGGAATCCCCCATAAAGTACCATGCTATTCCGGGGGATTCTGCAGCCCCGTAATTGAGGCTTCTGAATGACGTTTATTTTTTATTTTTTTATCTCTATATTTTTTTTGGGTATTAAACGCCAGATACCAGACGCTAGACTATCAATTGTTTATTGTCTTACATCTATCATCTTAATTCTACATCCTTTTATACCAATTCTTTATCCTGTCCCTGTCCAGTACCTCGCGCCAGTTTTCACCGAAAGCGTGGTTCCACATATGCTCCAGTCTGATAGCCACGTCAACCATGGCTTCTATGGTTTCATCTGACCAACCCGCAGCCAGGTTTTTCGGCAGGTCAATATGGTGTTTTTCGACCATCGTGTTAAACTCCTGCACATAATCGCCATACACATCTTCCAACTCCTTAAAGGCAATGCAATTGGCCAGCCCGTGGTGGATATGCAGCACCATCGATAACCCGTACGACAAGGCGTGGCAAACGCCCACCTCCGAGTAGGTCAGGCTCAAGCCCCCCATATACGAGGCCACCATCAGCATCTCATCGGATTTAGGGTCTTTTCTGTCCAGTTCCAGAAACACCTGCTTACTCATCTCCAGCGACTTATAACCGAAGGCCTCACTAAAGGTGTTTTTAAACCGTCCGGTCATCGACTCCACACAATGGATATAGTTATCCATGCCCGTATAAAACCACTGGTTATCCGGCACTGTCGCAATCAGGTCGGGGTCAAGGACAATCTGGTTAAGGACAGTCCAATCACACTTCAGCCCCAACTTTTTCTCCGGCCCCGTGAGCACCGCAGTCATTGACACCTCTGCCCCGGTACCCGAAATGGTAGGTACTCCGCAGGCATATATCCCCGGCTTTTTTATCAGGTTAAGCCCCTGGTATTGGGTTGAAGAGCCCTCATTGGTAAACATCAGCGAGATGGCTTTAGCCACATCCAGTACGCTACCGCCACCAATGCCTACCACCCCGGCCGGCAGGCCATAGGTATTCAAATACGTATCACGGAGTGTATCGATCAACTCCGTAGTAGGTTCTTCTGCCACGGGGATATACTCCAGGTGGTCTTTTCCGGCAAGCGGAATCCGGGCTTTGAATTCTTCATTGCCGGAAAAATATTCATCTACAAAAAAGATCAGGTAACCGGCCCCCGTATTTCTGTGGGGGGCCAGGATTTCACCTAGCCTATCAAAACTTCCCCTGCCATAGGCAGTTTTCTCTACTGCTTTAAAATTTCTAAACATAGCGTACCGGCCAGGCCGGGTTTATTCAACAAAGTGCAAAGTTCGGAAATTCTGGCGAATAGCAAGATGTCCGGTGCTGCAGGTGTTCAAAATTGAGGGCCATTGCATCCCTTCCGGAGTTCATTGACATGCATAGAGGAAACCAACCGGAAGAACAAACATAATCGAAAAGACACGGCCTCCAACTCTACCCGCTCCAAAAGCCGGTAAGGCTGGCACAAACGGGCCCAGTTTTAAAGTAAGCATGTCCCTGAACCTTACCAATTGTAGCGCTCAGGTGTTCTGCAAACTCCGCAAGTACTCCAGGGGAGTCAAAACCGGGATAACAGCTCCCTTAAAATCTTTCACATTCCGGGTAATGAGAATATTACAATCCATCGTTAAGGCGCAATGATACTGTAAGGCATCCTCAAAGTCCGGAAAGTTTGACGACAGCCCTTTGTCAATTACTTTATTTGTTAAATCAGCTACCGCAGCAATCACCTTGAATTTTCGGAGTTTTTCTTTAACCACATTACTGCCCTCAAATTTTGCGAGCAGGTAAAATGTGGTCGCATAAGAAAGTGCGGAAACAACCAGTTTTACCTGGCCTTTATCAGCAAACGTAGCAATTTTAGCCATTGCATCATAATAGGGTACCCTTTCGCCTAACAGGTCCAGCATGACGTTGGTATCGATAAATAGTTTGTCCTTCATTGGTATTTTTCCGCCAAGTGCTCGCCATACATTTTTTTATGATCAAGGTCTTTTGGCAAGCGAACACCCGTTGCCATGCTTTTGACAAAAGGTGATATTTCGATTTCCTCATCTGTTTCCGGTGCCTCCTTATCTACTATGGCTTTCAGGTATGATTCAATCATCCGTGAAAGGCTTATTTTATGTGAGGAAGCATATTTCTTTGCTCTGTCAATTACCTGTTTATCAAGCTTAAGGGTCAATTTTACGTCCATGGCATAGTGTTTTATACGTACAAATATATATAATTTATCCGTACTGTAAAAACCATCCAGTGCCCCTCTTTCAGGGGTTTCTGCTATTGGAAAGGTTTCTTTTTAGCGTAATTTCATCCCTTCGGGATTCATTGCATTACTAAATGTGCAGCTGATTATCCGGATAAGTTTAGCACAAAAAGATATGCCTCGCTACCTGTTTTACAGGCTACGAAAGCCCGAGGAGCTAACACCTTCACAAACTGTCCCGCTCCAAAAACCGGTAAGGCTGGCACGATTCTATTACCCCAACACTTCCCGCAGCACATTGGCTATAGCCTCTCCTATCTGCCCGGCTTCTGTGTCCGTCCAGGTAGCGCGGATGCCCAGGGAGAGCAGCCTGCCCACAACCGCCTGCGATTTCGGTAATTCCAGGTGCTGGTAATCTTGCGGGGCCCCCAAATGATGGATGGCGAGCGGTGCTGCCGAGCTTAACTTCTTCACGTGGTCCCACTGGTTGATAAAATGATACATATTGGTGTACCAGTAATTTATGCCGCCTACCCCGGCATCAGCAAGTTTCGCAACAGCTTGTTGCGCTAATTCTGTTGTTGGCAGGAAAAAGTTTAAGAATGTACCCGAATCCCCTTCGGCATCGGGCAGATGACGGAAGGTTACCCCGTCAATACCCTGCAGCTTATCTTTAATAATCGCTTTATTCTTTCGCTTACCGGCCACCAGCAGCTTAATTTTACGCATTTGCGCCAGGCCCACAGCAGCATTCAGCTCACTAATCCGGTAGTTAAAGCCCAGGTACGGGTGCGGCTCCATCCCCCGGTTATCGCCCACATGGCTGTGGCCGTGGTCGGAGAACGTATCGGCCTTTTTATAGGTTGCTTCATCGTTGGTGATAAACAGGCCTCCTTCCCCGGCTGTGGTAATCTTAAAAAAATCGAACGAGAAGGCCCCGCAAGCGCCAAACAGCCCTACCGATTTACCTTTATAAAAAGCCCCCAGCGCCTGCCCGGCATCTTCAATCAACACCAGGTTTTTCTCCACGCACACTTCCTGGATCCCCTCCATATCCGCTGCCGCCCCACACATATGTACCAGGAGCACAGCTTTGGTCTTTTCAGTGGCCGCCTGCCGGATACCTTCGGCACTCAAACATAAGGTTTCATCAATTTCGGCAAACACGGGCAAGGCCCCGGCATAAAGTACGGCTTCTATGGTGGCCATAAAAGTAAACGGGGGCACAATTACTTCATCGCCATGGCCAATGCCCGCAGCAGCCAGGGTACAGGCCACCGCGGCCGAGCCGCTGGACACCGCATGGGCATATTTCGCCCCGGTGTAGCGGGCTACTTCGGCTTCCAGTTCACGGGCCTTCCACATCCCCTGACGGAGTTCTTCATGGTTATAACGGAAAAGACAGGTGGTGTTTAACACATCCATGACTTCTTTTCGCTCCTCATCGCCAAACAATTCGGTTCCGGGCATAATGTTGAATTTAAATTTAGTTCAAAGATAACAGATATTGAGAAGGTTTTAAACCGCCCTTTTTAAACCATTTCCACAACCCTTGCTTTCACCGCTTCCATCAGCCAGGCCGGGGTAGAGGTAGCCCCGCAAATGCCCACCCTATCCTCCGGTTTAAACCACTCCGGCTGCAGTTCACCGGCATTTTCAATAAAGTAACTGCGGGCATTGGTTTGTTTACAAACGGCATACAAGGCTTTGCCGTTGGAACTCTTTTTACCACTGACAAACAACACCACATCATTTTCGGCCGCAAACCTGCGCAAGTTGGGCTCCCGGTTCGATACCTGCCGGCAAATGCTGTCGTTAGCTTTAAAATAGGCTTCTCCGTCATTTGCTGCCGCTACTTTTTCCTCAATCTTTTCTTTAAGCGCATAAAACCCCTGCGTGCTCTTGGTTGTTTGGCTGAATAAAGTAATCGGCTTGCTGAAATCCACCTGCTCCAGGTCTTCATCGTCCATCACCACAATAGCCTTGTCGCGGGTCTGGCCGGTTAGCCCAATCACTTCGGCATGGCCCTTTTTCCCATAGATGACCAACTGCCCCCCGGCCGCCTCCATCTTGCCAAACTCGGTATTGACCCGGTTTTGCAATTTCAGCACTACCGGGCAGGAGGCATCTATCAACTCAATATTGTTCTCCATGGCAATCCGGTAGGTCTCCGGAGGCTCACCATGGGCCCGGATGAGCACCCTGGTATTGCTTAGTTCTTTTAAATCTTCATGATTGATAATCCGCAGGCCCAGCTTATGCAGGCGCTCTACCTCCATGGCATTATGCACAATATCGCCCAGGCAATATAACCGGCCGGATTCCTTGAGTTCATCTTCAGCCATCTGAATGGCAAACTCCACACCAAAACAGTACCCCGAATTCTGATCTATGGTAATTTCCATTATGCGTTAATCTTGGCTTCTGCCAGTTTCACAATCTTATCTACCTGCTCTGCAAAGGTCAGAAAAGAATTATCCAGTTCAATGGCATCGGCCGCCTTTTTCAATGGGCTGTCGGCCCGGGTGGTATCTTTTCGGTCGCGTTCTTCCAGGTTGGCCAGCACCTTTTCTAAGCTGGCGTTGATGCCTTTTGCCGCCAGCTCCTTTAACCTTCGCTGTGCCCTGATCTCCGGTCTGGCCGTCATAAATATTTTTAACTCTGCCTCCGGAAACACCACGGTGCCGATGTCCCGCCCGTCCATTACAATACCCTTATGCTCGCCCAGTTGATGCTGTAGTTTCACCATCGCCCTGCGTACCACAGGGATGGCCGCTACCGCACTTACATGCTCCGAAACTTGCATACTCCTGATCTCCTCTTCTACCAGGCGGCCGTTCAGGTAGGTGAGCGGGTTGCCCTGGGCATCTTTTTTAAAGGTAATGCCCACATCCCCGAGGGCCCGGCTTACCTCAGCCGTATCGGTGAGCGAAACACCCTGCTGCAGTAAATAATAGGTTACCGTGCGGTACATCGCCCCCGAATCACCATACACATACCCTAACCTTTTGGCTACGGCCCGGGCGGTAGTACTTTTACCGCAGGCGGAGTAGCCGTCAATCGCAATTGTTATTTTCTTCATGCAGTTAATCTGGCTGGCAGTCTTTCATCGGGCAGGGTATGGGGTCGCCTTTTTTCAGTTTTTTGTATTTCTTGTGTTGTTTTTTATTCAACAGGCCATTATTGGCTTTACATCCGGAGCCTACTAAAGCCAAACATAAAAAGAAGATCCGTCCATATCTTAATAAACCCCTCAAAACACTACTTTTACAATTTACAAAGATAGACAAATAACCCATGAACAAGGAATTTTTCAGCCTGGAAGGCCAGATTGTTGATATTGAAGGCAGGCGCACTTTTGCCGGTAAGGTAGAAGTTGAGAAGGGCAAAATAAAGGCCATTATACCCTTACCATCAGCCCCGCAACATTACCTGTTGCCCGGGTTTGTGGATGCCCACATCCATATTGAGAGCTCGCTGCTGGTACCCTCGGAATTTGCCCGGCTGGCCGTGCCTTTTGGCACCGTGGCTACCGTTTCCGACCCGCACGAAATTGGCAATGTATTAGGAATTGACGGGGTGAAATACATGATTGAAGATGGCGAAAAGGTAAATTTTAAATTCAATTTTGGCGCCCCTTCCTGTGTACCGGCCACCCCGTTTGAAACAGCCGGGGCCGAGATAGACACGGCAGGGGTTGAGGAACTGCTGGCCGATCCGCGGGTGAAATACCTGGCCGAAATGATGAACTGGCCGGGGGTGCTGCACGATGACCCTGTGGTAATGCGCAAAATAGCAGCCGCTAAAGAAGCCGGCAAACCGGTGGATGGCCACGCCCCGGGGCTGAAAGGCGAAGAAGCCCGGCAATATATTGAAAAGGGTATGTCAACCGATCATGAATGTTTTACCCGGGAGGAAGCCCTTGATAAACTCAACCACGGCATGTTTGTACAAATACGCGAAGGCAGTGCTGCCCGTAATTTTGCTGCCCTCTATGAACTGCTGGCCGATTATCCGTTGCAGATGATGCTTTGCTCGGACGATAAGCACCCCGACAGCCTGATTGAGGGCCATATTGATGTACTCGTGCGCAGGGCGGTAGCCAACGGTATTGATGTGTTTAATGTTCTGCAAGCGGCCTGTGTAAACCCGGTTAAGCATTATACGCTTGACGTTGGCCTCCTCAAAGAAGGTGACCCGGCCGATTTTATTGTGGTGAACAACTTACAGGAATTCAAGGTGGCACAAACCTATATCAATGGCCAATTGGTAGCCGACAAGGGCCAACCCCTGATCGGGCAGGTGCCTTCGGCCATCGTTAACCAGTTCAATATCAGCCCCAAAATAGCTGCCGATTTCGCCCTGCCGGCCAAATCTGCCAGAATAAATGTGATTGAGGCTTTTGATGGCGAACTGGTAACCCGGCATGGTACCGCTACCGTTAAAACAGCCGATGGCATGGCGGTCAGCGATCCGGAAAACGATATCCTTAAACTGGCCGTAATCAACCGTTATTATGATGCCCCGCCTGCCGTGGGCTTTATCAAAAATTTCGGCCTCAAAGAAGGGGCCATTGCCTCATCGGTAGGGCATGATTCGCATAATATAACCGTAGTAGGTGTTGACGATGCCGCCATAGCCCGGGCCGTGAACCTGATAATTGAACAAAAAGGGGGGTTGTCGGCCGTGTGTAAAGCGGAAGAATTAGTCCTCCCCTTGCCGGTAGCCGGGCTGATGGCCAACCGTGACGGTTATGCCGTAGCCAGTGATTACATTAAAATTGACCGGTTAAGCAAAGCCATGGGCTCCTCCCTGCGGGCCCCTTTCATGACGCTGTCGTTTATGGCCTTGCTGGTAATCCCTGCTGTCAAGCTCAGTGACAAAGGGTTGTTTGATGGCCATAAATTTACCTTTATGGATGTTTTTGCCTGATGTTTTTCCCGCGGCAATGGCAACAACCATTCTGCCCCTCACGTAAATTTTAGTAAAGAAGGTTAACTTCTGCCTTCTGTTTTGTAATTTAGTACTACACAAAACAAACGAATCATGGGACGTAAACCGGAAGGTCAGGCGGAGAAAATGTTCAAAAAATTCGGTAAGAAAGTGGACGAATTTATTCAAGAGCTGAACGATACCAAAGGGAATGCCAATGAAGAGTTTAAAAGCAGGCTGGATGAACTGAAAAAAACCCGGGATACGCTCGAAGAAAAGTTCAAGGACTTCCGCGAGGAGAATAAAGACAAGTGGGAAGAGGTGCAAACGGAACTTGAGCGTGCCGCCCAGGAGTTTAAGAAAGCGGTAAACAATTTATTTGCCGGGCGTAAAGCCTGAAGGGTTACCTGTTTTTATCGAGTTGGCTGAGCAGGGTCCGGAAATCTTTCGGATAAGGGCAGGTTATGTGCTGCTCATTGCCGGCCAGGTCGCGGAACTTAAGGGCATAGGCATGCAAGGCTACCCTCGGCATCAGCGGGCGCTCTGCCGTACCGGCCTTGGGCGTATATTTTCTTTTGATGGCCGATAAATATAGTTCCTCACCCCCGTATAGCGTGTCCGCTACCAGCGGGGCATTACGGGCGGCCAAATGTACCCTTATCTGGTGCATCCTGCCGGTAACCGGGGTACAGGCCACCAGCGTATGTTGCTTATATTGCTGCACCGTAGTTACCACGGTAACCGATGGCTTGCCGGTTTTATTATTTGCCCGCACAACCCCGGAAGGCGCCACATGCAACGGCAGGTTGATTTCAAGGCCGCTAAACGTGTGCCGCCCGTCAACTACAGCATGATAGGTCTTTTCTACCGTGCGGCTGGCAAACTGGCTGTTGGCGTGTTTGTATGCCGCATTGTGTTTGGCCAGCAGCAGTACACCTGAGGTTTCTTTGTCCAACCGGTGACAAACCTGTACATCCGGGTAATGTGCTGCGGCCAGCGCCAGCACCGAAGGCCTGCCGCTGCGGTCATCTAAGGTGGCCACATAAGCCGGTTTGGCCACGGCCAGGTAATCCTCGTCCGCAAACAATAACCAATCGGTAAATTTGCGTAGCTTAGGCATCGGGGAAAACCTTATCGCGCGACAACATGAAACTAAAGGTAGAACCTTTGCCCGGTTCGCTTTCCAGGGAAATGGTGGTATGGTGGTTTTCCAGGATATGTTTCACGATGGCCAGGCCAAGCCCCGTACTTTTCTTTACCGTACGGCTTTTGTCAATCCGGAAAAAACGGTTGAAAATCTTGTCATGGTATTTTTTGGCAATACCTTCACCATCATCTATTACCGAAACCTGCACCCCCTCCGGTTTATCCTGAATAGCAATAGTTACCTTGCCCCCTTCTTTATTATAGTTAATGCCATTGTTGACTAAATTGGTGAGCACCTGGGTAATACGGGCATAATCGCCATATACAATAGCAGGCGATTGAGCACAACGGCAGTGCAGGCTAACCCCGGCCCTGGCCGCCTTGGCTTCACGCTCATCAATTACTTCCCGGGCCAGCGAAACAATATCAAAATGGTCGGGCATCATACGGATGGCTTTTGATTCTATTTGCGACAGGGTCAGCAAATCCTGGATCAGCACATCCAGGTAATCCAGGTTGCGGGCTGCCTTCTTCAAAAATTTCGACCGCACCTCCTTGTCCTTCACGGCCCCGTCCAGCAAAGTTAGCACATAGCCCTGGGCCGAAAACAGGGGTGACTTCAATTCATGCGAGATATCGGCAATAAACTGCCTGCGCAGCGCAGATTTCTTCAGCAGATCGTCAACCTGGATATTTTTTTCCTTAAAAAACTGTTGGATATCGGCCGCCAGCTTTTGCGTTTGCCGCATTTTCAGGTTTTTACCGGCCCCTTTGCCGGGCCCCGTGGCCAGCTCCTTCATCAGCATCTCCAGTTTGTGCAGATCACGGTAGAGTACATACTCATTGGCAATCCACACCAGTAGAAAGGTGATGATGACCGTAATAAAAAATACAATCCACAACTGTTTATTGCTGAGTTGTACTGGTATCAGCAACAAGGTAACCATTGCCCCGGCAAGCAGGGCAATAATAAACGCCAGTCCACGGTGCCTCATGCCCCCGGGGGCTCAAATTTATAGCCTACCCCCATGACCGTTTTTATATATTTATCTCCTATTTTCTCCCGTACCTTACGAATATGAACATCTACCGTACGCGCCAGCACATACACATCCGAGCCCCATATATTCTTCAGTAAAATATCACGGTTAAACACCTGCCCGGGCTTTTGGGCCAGAAAATACAGTAGCTCAAATTCCTTCTTGGGCAGCTCTATCACGTTCTCCCCTTTGGTAACCGTATAACTTACCCGGTCAATCTTCAGGCCGGCAAATTCTAATTGGCTGATTTGTTCGGAGGAGCGGTTGGCTTTCTTAAAATAGGCATTCACCCGGCTTACCAGCGCCCGCGGCTTAATCGGCTTCATGATATAATCATCGGCACCCGAATCAAAAGCCGCAATTTCCGAGTATTCCTCGACCCTGGCGGTAAGAAAAATAATGTGGGTATTGGCCATTTCCGGCAGCTTGCGGATATGGCGGCAAGCCTCCACTCCATCCATGCGCGGCATCATAATATCCATGATAATCAGGTCGGGCAAGGCCCTTTTGGCTGCTTCAATAGCCTCAATGCCGTCTTTGGCTATTTCTATGTGATAACCATCGGCTTTCAGGTTATACAACAGCAGTTCCAGGATGTCCTCGTCATCATCAACAAGCAGTATGGTTTTTTTGGTGGATGGCATAACCCCTATATTTTCAACAAATGTACTTCCGAATTAACGAAAACCTAATGCCCGTAAGTTAACAAAATGTTAAATATATCATTTTCCATAGCGGTGCTGCCAATAGCGAACAAACGCGGCCAGGTCATTGTCAAGTGAATCAACCAATAATTGCCTGAATTCCTGTTGCCGCTCCCGGTAGTTTAAAAAAGAGATAAAATAGGCGTTATTGGGCTGGTAGTTGACAAAATATCCCTGGTAGCGCTGCGGGTTATGAAAGCTAACCGTATCCAGGGTATGCACTATGCGGGCGATAAACAGGGCTTTCGCCTGTTGTTTAACCGTATCGGGGTTTTGCCGGTTGGCCCGGTACAGGCTATCCAGCATACGGGCGCCACGGACGATATGCCGGGTAAATTTTTGCGCGTCCGCTTTGCGGGCCCTGAACTCACGGTAAGCACCCGACCCCGGGCCATAACGGCTACGCAGAAAAGCCAGCGCCCCCTTATTCCCGATAAAGGTGGCCAGGTTCTCATTGAAGGTCATGCTGTCGGGCACAAAAATGGTACTGTGGGTTAGCTCATGAATGATGGTGCCGGCCAGTTCCCCGGGTGTGCCGGCCAGCATATTACTGAGGATGGGGTCGTTAAACCAGCCGAGGGTGGACCAGCCGCTGACGGCACGTAACTCCACATCATAACCTTGTTGCCGAAGTTCTTCAGCAAGGTTTAACGCTGCCGAATGATCAAAGAACCCTTTGTAGGTAAAGCTGCCCACCAGCGGAAACGACCACATCCGCGGGGCAAACCGGTAAGGCGCACAGGCCGTAACCACCCACAAAACCTCCTGCCCCTGCTGATCATATAGGGTAGTATAATTATCCGTGGGCAGCAGCCCCAGGGAGTCCACGGCAAACTGCTTTATCTCCCCTACCAGGCGTAACGACTGCTTCAACGAATCGGGGAACCCCGGGTCGGCCAGCACTTCAGCCACCGGCCGCGCCTGCCAGATAATTTTCAACTGCCCCCGGGCCTGGCCGATACCATAACGGATAAGCTGATAATTATAGGCCCCCAGCAAAACCAGCGCCACAGCCCCCCAGGAAAATACCTTACGTACGGTGTGTTTCATGAACTGCAAAATAAGGCTTTTCGCCCGAAAAAAGCACCCGGGTTTTTCACCTGCGGGGCGGGTAGCCAAAACACAGTAAATTAGTGTGCTAATTTTATTAGTATTTTATTACTAATTATATTAGTTTTGCAAAACCTTGATTTCTAAAGAACAAATCGGTTATTTTGTATAGTAAACAATTAATCCCATGAGCGAGCAAAACGAAAAACTAAAGGCCTTACAACTGACCATTGATAAACTGGAAAAAACCTACGGTAAAGGTGCCGTAATGAAGCTAAGTGATGAGAAAGTGGTGGATGTGCCGGCTATCTCTACCGGCTCGCTGGGGTTAGACATTGCCCTGGGCATAGGCGGTATCCCCCGCGGCCGGGTAACCGAGATCTACGGCCCCGAGTCCTCGGGTAAAACAACCTTATCCATGCACTGCATTGCCGAGGCCCAAAAAGCCGGGGGCCTGGCGGCCTTTATTGATGCCGAGCATGCTTTCGATAAGGGTTATGCGGAAAAACTGGGTATCCAGACGGAAAACCTGTTGATCTCCCAGCCCGACAGTGGCGAACAAGCCCTGGAAATAGCCGAACACCTGATCCGCTCCGGGGCTATTGATATTATTGTTATCGATTCGGTGGCCGCCCTGGTGCCGAAAGCCGAACTGGAGGGTGAAATGGGCGACAGCAAAATGGGCCTGCAGGCCCGGCTCATGTCGCAGGCCCTGCGCAAGCTTACCGGCACCATTAATAAAACCGGTTGTGCCTGCATTTTTATTAACCAGTTGCGCGAGAAAATCGGAGTGATGTTTGGCAACCCGGAAACCACCACAGGGGGCAACGCCCTTAAATTTTACTCCTCGGTAAGGCTCGATATCAGGCGCATTGGCCAAATTAAAGAGAACGCTGCCGATGTTACCGGTAACCGCACCCGGGTGAAAGTGGTAAAAAATAAGGTGGCCCCGCCTTTTAAGGTAGTAGAATTTGATATCATGTATGGCCAGGGGATCTCCAAGTCGGGCGAAATACTGGATATTGGCGTAGAACTTGATATTATCAAGAAGTCCGGCTCGTGGTTCTCTTACGATGGCAACAAATTAGGCCAGGGGCGGGATGCGGTAAAAGCGTTGATTGAAGATAACCCCGAACTGATGGACGAACTGGAAGCTAAAATCAAGGCCTCCATAAGCGGGGAAACCCTGGACGAGCCCATTGCCGCCCAGGAATAAGGGGGCTCAGCCGGGTTTTGACCCTGGCCGGGGGCAAAAGGCAGTAGTTTAATTCCTATCACCGGATTATTGCCTTATATTAACCGCATATTTGCGGTTTACGATGAAAATACTTTTGGTTGACAAGCAGACTATTCGCATAGATGGCCTTGCCCGGTTGCTCACCAAATCGGCCCACGACCTGGTGGAAAAGGCCCAAACCGTGCACGAAGCCCTGGATTACTTCAGCAAAACCGGGTTTGATATTTTACTGGCCGACTTCAACCAGATTGACGACAGCGACCTGGCCTTGCTGCAAAAAATCAGAAAAATCTATCCCAACCTGAAGGTAGTGGTACTGAATATGCAGGAGGAGAGCTCCCTGGTAAATGAACTGCTGCAAGCAAACGCCCGCACGGCAACAGCCGACACAAAAGCCCGGCTGGCGCTGGCCGAGGTGCTGGAGGCCCTGCCTGCCAGCGAGGTTAGGCTAAGCGGTAACCTGAGCAAGATTATCCGTAACTCTTTACAAGCCACCCCGGAGGTCAACTTATTAACCGCCCGCGAACAGGAAATACTGCAACTTATGGCCATGGGACAAACCGATGCCATGATGGCCACAACACTTGGCCTCAACGAAAGCACCGTGGCCACGCACCGTAAAAACATCCTGCGCAAAACCAAAACCAACTCCACCGCAGGCCTGCTAAAGTTTGCTTACGCTAACCACCTGTTGTAAATTATGCCGGTAAATTTTTCAGAAGCGGAGTTCTCCCTGTTGGCCGATGCCGATATCCTGATCAGCAAAAGGCGTATTCAGGATAAAATTTTTACCCTCCTGCAGCAAACCCAACAAGCGCTGACCCGGGTGGTGCAACACCAGGCCCTGCCGGCCGCCATAACCACGTTTACCGGCAAGATAGCCAAAGGGGAGAATTACCGCCTCCTGCCCTACATGATCCTCGACTACCCGGCCGCTTTTTCGCTTGAAGACATCTTTGCCTACCGCACCATGTTTTACTGGGGTAATTTCTTTAGCGCCACCGTACACCTGCAGGGCCGCTACCTGCAAGAACACCGGCAGGCGCTTTACGCCAGGGCCGGGGCGCTGATTGCCCGGCACGTATATATCAGCACCGGCCGCAGCCCCTGGCATTACCATTACGGAGCCGACAATTATACCCCGTTAACCTGGCAGAACAAAGAGAAAATCCTGCACGACCCGTTCGTTAAACTTAGCCAGAAGATAGCGCTGAAAGACTGGCCACAGGTGCCCGAAACCAGTGCCGGCTTCCTGCAAACCTTGCTGGAAATAATGTTTACGCCATCCTGATTGCCTCTACCGGGTCCATGCGGGCTGCCAACGCAGCCGGTACAATACCCGAAACCATACCAATAGCAGCGCTTACCCCCAGGCCGAGGGCCACATTTTGCCAGGTCATGGTCAACTCTAAACTGCCCAGCGACAAAAACGACAGCATATACACCAGCAACAGGCCGGCACCCCCGCCCAGTACACTTAAAAACACCGATTCAAACAGAAACTGAAACAAGACAAAATAGTTTTTGGCCCCCAACGATTTCTGGATGCCGATAATACTGGTCCGCTCCCGCACCGACACAAACATGATATTGGCAATACCAAAGCCCCCTACCAGGATGGAGAAGCCCCCGATCACCCACCCGGCCAGGCCGATGACGTCAAACACCCCGCCAATAATATTGGCAATGGCTTCCGGGCGGTTAAGGGCAAAATTGTCTTTATCCTTAGGCCGCAGCCCCCTGCGCGAGCGTAACAGGCCCCGCAATTCATACTCCATCCTCACTAACCCAACATCTTCTTCCAGCCCCTTAATGGCAATACTCGATGATTTTTCATTCCAGCGGCCACTGCCGGTAGTAAATATTTTACGGAACGAATCATAGGGCACAATGCAGTTATCATCGTTACTGGGCGTGCCCATAAAGCTTTCCCCCTCTTTCGCAATCACCCCAATAACAAAATATTTCTGCCCGCGTATTTTCATGGTCTTCCCCAGGGGCTCTTCCCCGTTAAACAGGTTTTCGGCAATATTGGCGCCAATGATGGCCACATTGCGACCATTATCCACCTCGGTTTGGGTAAAATAGCGCCCCTTGACAATAGGCACGGAAAATATCTCATTATAGCCGAACGAACCGCCAACAAACACTCCGTCTTCAAAACTGTTGCTTTTGTACTTCATCACCGACTGCCCATCGCGGGAGTAGATGGCAATGGCAGATTTTGATTTCAGGTTTTCCTCTAAGAACCGGTACTCCGTATAAGAAGGGTTGGGCCTGCGCCAGAAATCCCACCAATTATATTCCCCGTTTTCATCCGCAGTAAAAGGCCATTTGTTCACGTAAATGGTACCCGTGCCTAAAAAATTCAAACTGTCGCGGATGCTTTTCTCCAGTGAGTCTACCACAGTAAACACCCCGATAATGGCAAAGATGCCTACCGTAACCCCCAGCAGGGAAAGCGTAGTGCGGAAAGCGTTCATTTTCAAGGCATTCCAGGCGAAACGGAAGCTTTCAAGAATAAGTTTTACAATAATGACCATAATTGAGTCTGACCTGTGTTGTTAAGACAATAATTAGCAAATAAAGTTACATAATTAGCAACATATCCTTATTTTTGCATCCTGAATTTCACATTTAGTGTTTAGAACGTATAAAAATAAGCATGAGTTGAGTATTATCACCATTATTCCTTGTTTTTTCATTTATCTTCAATTTTAACACCCCCTTAGACTTATGGCCTTTCCGGAGAACAGAAATGCAAAAATGAAGCTGTCAAAATTTAAGTTTGACTTACCCTCAGGCTTAATCGCAAAGTATCCGGTTGCTAACCGTGATGAAAGCAGGTTGATGGTAGTGCATAAAGATACCGGCAAGATAGAACACAAAATGTTTAAAGACTGTGTTGAGTATTTTGAAGAAGGCGATGTAATGGTGATTAACGACACCAAGGTTTTTCCGGCCAGGCTCTATGGCAATAAAGAAAAAACCGGGGCGCAAATTGAGGTATTCCTGCTCCGGGAGCTAAACAGCGAAATGCGCCTGTGGGACGTGCTGGTTGACCCCGCCCGTAAGATCAGGGTAGGCAACAAACTGTATTTTGGCGAAGGCGAGCTGGTGGCCGAAGTTATCGACAACACCACCTCCCGTGGCCGTACTATCCGCTTTTTATTCGATGGCACCAACGAAGAGTTTACCCAGGCGGTTGACCAGTTGGGCGAAACCCCGCTGCCAAAAACCATCGACCGCAAGGCC